>CAZQXZ010000016.1:24565-25716 GCA_964597515.1 uncultured Eubacteriales bacterium
ATGTCAGCGTGACATAAACCTACTGACAAAGCAATGATTTCGGACGTAATAAAAGATTTGGATGCGAACTTATTTAGCTTTAAGGCAAAAAGTTTTTTTATTTCCTCCTCTGTGGGTAAATTAAAACGGAGAACATCATCAAAACGTCGGAACAAGGCTTGGTCTAAAAGATTGCCGCTGTTTGTAGCAGCAATAATAATGCTGTCAGACATATCTTGTTCGATGAATTGCAAAAATAAATTTAACACACGATGCATTTCTTTTACATCATTATCCGAAGCGCGTTCGGAGCCTATCGAATCAAACTCATCAAAGAAATAAATTCCTACTTCTTGCGAAATGGCATCAAAAATTTGGCGGAGTTTAGCTCCTGTTTCGCCCATAAATTTGCTGATTAGCTTATCTGTCTGAATCAAAAACAAAGGTAATTTCAGCTCATTAGCAAAAATCGTAGCCGTAAGGGTTTTACCTGTTCCTGGTAAACCCTCCAATAGAATTTTTCGGCGATTAAAATACCCGTTTTTACTCAGCTTCGCTCGTTGGGTAAATTCTAAAATGATGTTGTCAATTTGCTGATTGAGTTTATCCGACACTATAAGGTCACTTTTACGGCTCGTTGCCATTCGTCTTATAATTAAGCTGTTGTCAACAGGTTTAATGCGAACAACAGAGCTTGCGGTGCTTTGCTTCATCACAAGGTCTTTCAGAGATTGAGCCAGAAAAGAATGTCCGATTTTAGCCTCGTGTGCAGCAATTTGCAACGCAACAGTTTTCAGGCGATCATCGTCGCCGTCATAGTGAGCCTTTAACAAGGCTAATAGTTGTTCTGATGTAGCCATAATAGGCCTCCTTAAATCTCCGTTGGTTTTCTATATTTCACGACAACTTATTTTTGTTGGCTACGTTCAATCACCTTTAAACATCACTTTTTCGCCTGTTGCAATCAACGCAGAGCATCTGACAATTTTCAAATATGGTTTTCCCGCCCTTGCTCCATGGGGTTATATGGTCGGCTTGCATATCGTCTATAGTAAAATGCTTCCTGCAAGCCGGACAAATACCCTTTTGACGCTCATATGCCGCCCGCGCCATTTTAGGGGTAAAGGCGCGTATGCTTAAAAGTCTTTCCGCTTTCTTGTCCTCGCCGGACA
>CAZQXZ010000017.1:0-25647 GCA_964597515.1 uncultured Eubacteriales bacterium
ATCACCGTTACCAGCGTCAAAAGCACCGCCAGCAGCTTAAAGCCTAACTTAGACGTCTTTTCCATACCAATACCCCTTTTCGTTTTTTAATTCCTTCAATAAATTACGGGATGCCTGTATTACGCGGCGGAGTACGGGATAGCGGCGGAGACTTCCGAAATTACCCTTCGGGGAAAAGCTCGCTCATCTGCTCGTCGGAAAACTGGAAGAATTTCCGGAATTCCTGAACAGCCTTTTCGCGGCGTTTGGAAACGATGCTGCGAAGAAAAGCGGACTCCGTTTTCCAGTCGCCGTATTTATCGTCCGTCCATTTTGTGGACGCGTTTTTGATTTCGGGGTCTATTTCGCTCAATATGCCGTCGAGGACAGAGGTCATCCTGTCGGTCAGAAACGCGGTATTCAGAAGCTCGGCGTAACGGTTTATAAACTTTTGCCTGAACGTATCGTTTTTAAGAAGCGTGCGCTGCAAATATGTTGAAAAGTTGTATCCGCTGCCGTGTCCCTCGGGGTTGAAAAGCCCCCACATCGAGTTGTAGCCGCCGTTAATACTCGCCGAACTTAAAGTGGAGTCCATATCGAATATGACCCATTTGAACTTGTCGCCGTTATCATATCCTCTGTAAAATTTAATGTTACCTGTATCGGTGTTGCAAAAGAAAATCTCCGTAATCAAAAAATCTATATAGTTGTCAACATCCATTTGAGTGGTAACGTAATTATATACGTCGGGCTTCGTGATATCATGGCTTTTCATATACCTAATCATATCCATATAACGGCCAATAGTCCCCGAAAGCTCTATGGAGTCGCCCTTGACGATATCAACGGCGTCTTTATTTATATTTTCGTGCGTTTCAAAATAGCTTTCGTTGATCTTCTCTCTAAGGTCGTAATAGCCCCAATACTGACCGTTGATGTAGAGAGCCACGGGCTGAAAGTCCATAGAGGCGTTATGTGTGTGACCCTCGATGACCTCGCGGCAGAAGGCGTCTCTGATTTTTGTTTTTGACTGGTCCTGCCCGCCCGCCCGAAGAACAAGGTCGCTTACCGTCGTTATGGGATTTCCCTTGAAGAAAGGGTATGTGATTTCGTTTGTTCCGTAACTGTCGCGCAGGTGAATGGACAGGGATTTTTGATCATACGCCCTCGAATATTGCCCGAACACCATAATCCCCGCGGTAAACTCAAGCTCTTTTTTGCCGTTTACGAAATATTCGACACAGGCCTCGCGCTCCCAATCCTTCCAGAAATTCGCGCCGACATAGGGGAATTCACCCGCCTTGTATCCGGGACCGTTTGCGAGAATACCGTTTTTATAGCCGAAAAGACCGTCAGGGTCCGAGGAGATGCATACGACGGGCAGGGTGTGCTCTCTCCCTATAATATAGGTTGCCGATGCGATGTCGCTTCGCAGAAGCCCGTCGGAAAACGCGGCGGCTCTGACTGTCACCGTTTTATTGAGCGTAATCGGAGCCGTATAAAGCTGTGAGTTCGGCTTAGGGTCGCTGCCGTCCGTCGTAAAGCGTATCTGTGCGCCCTTTGTTTTTGTGGAAAGGGCGACGGAGTCCCCCGCCGAGGCTGTTGCGCTGTCGGGCGAAAAAACCGGAGCAGCCGCGTAAGCCGTATACTTTTGCGCAGAATTTGCCTTTCCGGGAGTAGGCTGCGAGTAAAAAAAACGCATGTCGCCGCCGGAGCGTCCGCTCGTTACCCCAATTCTCAGTTTGCCGGTGGAAAACGTATCGACAATCGTACCGTCCGGTCTTAACAGGTATAAGTCTTCTCCCGAGCTGTCAACGGTAAAGGGTGCGTATATATCGCTTTTTTTCTTGTTTGCGGTCTCTTTGCCCGAGGCGTATACCGTTGCGTAAGTGCGCGCGGGGATGGAGAGGCTTGAGAAAATGTGGACGGTTCCCGCAAGGCTTTTACAAAGCCCGTATCCTTTCAGGCTTACGGGCTTGTCGGTATTGTTATAAAGCTCTATCCAGTCGTATAAGGTTTTGTCCCTGTTTCCCGTCTCATAGGCCGCCGACACCTCGGATATATAAACCTCCCTGTCGGCAATGGGGATTTCCATTGAAAGTTTCTCAAAGCCTGTTGTACTGTTCGCAGCCCCCGGAGTCGGTTTTGCGAAGTAGAAGAAACCCGACGCGTCAAGGCTCCTGCCGTATGAGGTGTTCTCTTTTAACTTTGTTATTTCCACAATATCCGCGGCTTTGCCTTTGCCGCTGTACAGCGCTAAAATTTTATCGTCGCCGCCGAGCTTGAAGGAGGCGTGCAGCTCGCCGTTTTCGCTTACGCGGTCCTTACCCGAAAGGAAAACAAGCAGGTAGGCGTCCGGCTCAATCACCGTATTCTCGGGAAACGCCCATTTCTTTTTATTCGTTTCATCGTCGGATAAAAAATATCCAAAAAGCGTAAAAGGCTTGCCCGACGTGTTGTAAAGCTCGACCCAATCGCAGTAATCACCGTCGCCGTCATAGATGACAGCGGTGTTTTTGGAGCAGTATTCGTTTATAATGACGCCCGACGCCTCGACCGGCGCCTGTGAAACCTTGGAGTTTGTTAAATCCTCCGTGCCGTCCCCTTTGCACGCGCAAAACGAAACGATACACGTCACGGCGAGCGTTACGGCGAGGAACCGTGTTATTGCCTTCATATGAGCCGCTTCCTTTATAATCAGAGTACATATATTATATATCATTAAATTACAAAAAACAACAGAACACGACGACTGATAATTATAAAATTTCTGTAAACATTCTCAACGCTTTTTTCTTATCAGAACCTCGGAGACATTAGGACCGCGTTCACCGTCGCGCACCGTAAACGAAAGGCGCAGTTTTCCGTCGCGGTAAGCTTCCTTGGGCAGCGCGTTTTCAACCTCGGCAAACGGCATGTCCACGGCAATCTCACCGTGTACGGGTATGCAGGCGTTCTCGCCGGCGTTAAGCGAGATATGGACGATATGGTATTTCGCGTACACGGTGCGGATTGTATATTCGCTTTTCGGGTCAAGTCCCTCATAATTCATCACGAGCGGCGTCTGATACAGGGCGGAAACGTTGCGGCGCCACGCGAGAGGTACGCGGTCTGTATCCTTTTCCTCGAACGGCGACGGCATCAGGTACGAGGTCAGAGGCGTTTCAAAAAATCCCGGGTCGCTTTCAAAATTCCCGTAATTTTCAAAACGGCTCCGGCTTTCAGGCGCGCCGCAGTCGTCGTAAAACCCGCCGTCATACGGATTTGTCCTGTTGATTAAAGCGTCGATTATCATAAGCTTTTGCGCCGAAGTTTCGGCGATTTTGGTTTGGGACAGGCATTTATTGATATAGCGGCTGTCGTTTAACGGGATATTGAGGCACTCTACGAAAGCGCCCCTGTCCCAGTTGCTGGCGAGGTGGCGTGTTTGCGTGAGCTGCGCGCCGATATGCAGGAAAAGACGGTCGGCAATGGCGTTGATACGTCCGGCAAGGTCACAGTCTTGGCGCCCGCTGACTGCCTTGCCGAGTATCGCTTCGGCTTTTGCGATGCAGTCGTCTACGCTGTTTTCACAAGCGGATTTTAACACGGAAATCGCCTCATTTTCAAGAACGGCTTCGTGCCTGCGTCTGTTTTTTTGATATTTGTCGAACATCGCGCGTATAAGCGGCAACTCAAAGCGGTAGTTGTCGCGCGCGAACGGACAAAGCTCGCTTTCGAGCGACGTCCACAGCGCGTATGTTTTTTCGACGGCGGCGTTTTCGGTAATACAGCCGCGCAAATTGTCCTCTAACAGATAAAAGCCCTCGGTCAGCCTGTCTTTGAGGGCGCAGTCAATAAAAAGAGAGGAATATTCGAGCGTCGTCTGACGGGCGTCCGTATCGCTGTTCCACTCCTGGTCAAGCCATATGAATTTATTAAAGTCGTCGTTTATGCCCTCCGAGTAGCTCAGAGAGCCGATATTATAGTCCTTATAAAGGTTATGTATATGCTTTTCGTCCCTCGGGCGCGGGTTAACACATTCGCGCCCGAGCGTCAGCGCCATTGACAAATCCCATTCGGGAACAGGGTACTGGCAGCGAAGCGTGTGGGCGATGTCCGGATAATTGCGGATAGGGTACCTGTCGGGTATTTGTTTTCGCAGCTGCGGGATATTGTCGCGCTCCCACGGTCCGAAGACAATACCCGTAAGCCACTCGGGCAGCTTTGCGACTTCGGCGTAAAAGCTGTCGCGCCAGGCGGCGCTTGGCGTACCGGTTTGCGGCGAAAGCCACATACCGATATCCGGATGGTGTTTCGAGGCGATGCCGTGTACGGTTTTTGCCCATGAAAAAAGTCTTGCGGGAGAGAGCTTGCCCGGATCGCCGCCGGGAATAAAAATATGGTCGAGATAGGGAATTTCACGGAATACGCGTTCGCGCCGTTCTTTTTCCTTTTCAATCACATCGTCTCCGGCGTCGTCGTCAAAACCGTTTGCGTACCACATCCAGACACGGAGCCCGTAGGCGCGGGCTATTTCGGAGATGCGGCGCGTCATAATCCACGGGTCATATCTTACCAGCAGATTTTCGGGGTCCTCTGTGGGCGGCATAATCTCGATACAGTTGGCTCCGAACAGGCACAGCTCGCGTATATACTGCTCATATGTCTCAAACGACCATGCCTCGCAGGCGTTTGAGGTTGAGTGATAACCGAGCTGAACGCCGCGTATTTCCTTTTCCGGAGCGGTCTGTATCTCGTAGCCGTCGGGCAGCAGGAAACGGTTGTCTCCCCAATATGAAACGCGCAGCAGCTTCCCGACTCCGTAAAGCAGGGAAATGTCGTCGTGCCCGCGTACGGTACAGCGGCCGCCTTGGACACAAATCGCGTACTCGCCCGCTTTTTTCAAAGAATTGTCCGTATAAAGACGTATAACAGGGCGTTGTCCGCCGGTTTCGTCCGCGTGACCGAGCGCGAGCCAGGTACGCCTGAATATTTCCTCGCGCAGCACCTTGCCCGCCAGCATCTCGCGCGGCGAGGCGTTTTGCGCCGTTTGCACATATGCCGAAGAATAATCCGCTCTACTCATCAAATCCACTCCTTGCCAAATTTACTGTACAGCAAAGGGGGGCTTCTGTCAACGCTTGAAAAGAGGCGCGCGTCAAAAAACGACTTTGCAGAAATTTTTGTAAAAATTTTTATAAAACTATTTACTTATTTATAAAGGTGTGATAATATGAAAGCGGAAAAATGCATAAACGGAGGTGAATTCAGTGGATCTTTCTTCTATCATTGATATGATTACCAGCCTTTTTACCGATTTTGATTTTGACAGCATTATAGCGATTATAACCGACATCATAGGGTCATTATTTGTTACTCCGTACTTTGGTTAATCATTTTTCTGGACATGACGGCGCTGCACAAGCGCCGTCATTTTTATGTAATAAACCGCCCGAAGGCGGTCGTTCTGAAATCAGCCGTACATACCGTTTGCAGACATATAGTCATACAATTTTTGACCGTGCTCCTGTTCTTCCTTTTGAATATGGTTCAGAGTGTTTCTGATATTGGCGTCGGTAAATTCAAAAATACAGGTATTATACAGGGCGGACGTGTGCTTTTCAGCGGCTAAAAGGTCGGTGCAAAGGTAGCTGTCGTTGAGCTTATCCTGATTTTCACCCGCGCCGTATGTGGCGGTAAAGCTTGTTTTCCCCTGCTGGGACGACGAACCTCCCGCCTGCATTTGCGGAACTGTCCCGCTCTCAATCTGGTTCAGCGTGTCAAGGTGCTGCTGTTCCGTCTGAGCGATTTGCGAGAAAAGCGTTTTAAGCTGCGGGTCAACGGCGCACGAGGAGTGCTTGTTATACTTTTCGATACAGAGTTTTTCCGTTGTTTGCATATCCTTTAATAAGCTTGTTTCTTTTTGTGTTAAATGCATTTATTAATCACCTCTGGGATATTATGTTCAAAGAGCCGCTCCTTTATCCATAAAGATATTTTTTTCGGTAAAATGCGTAAAAAACAGAAGCGAAACGCTTGCTGTATATCTGTTTATGTTTTACTTAAAAAGCCGCGAAACACGGCAGACAGAATTGCATTTTTTTGATTATTACGCACTGCGGCGGCAATATAATGCTTTGCTGTCGGTGTAAAATTAATGTAGGAGAAATAGAATAAAAAGGTACAAGAGATTGCCAAAAAGTGATTTAATAGAGTTGGACCAAAAAAATCATAAAGGAGGCAACCTCTTGTGGAAAAGATTATAGCAGAAATCGCGGAAAATTTCATTAAAAATATTTGTAAAAGATTAAGTCAAGGCAAAATATTATCGCAAATCGAGTCGGAAATACTAAAAGAGGCAAAAGAATGTACCGTAAAACTGACAGAGGCATACATAGCAAACATAGACGCCTATATCTTATCAGACAAGTCATTAAGGCGTGAAATGGGTTACAGAGTAGAGCGTCTGAACGATGAACGCAAACTTCAAACGCAGTTTGGAGAGGTTTCATATCAACGCACCTATTACAAAAAAGCGGCAGGCGGGTATGAATATTTAACCGACACGATTTTAGGAATAGAAAGTCGAGAACGGGTGAGTCACGGTTTGTCCCTGGCGCTGTCAAGAGCGGCGAAGGATATGTCATATGGTAAGGTAAGCGCTCATATGTGTGACGGCGATATCAGCCAACAAACGGTTATGAGCTGTATTAGGCGCAGTGAAGCGGTTGTATCGGGCGTTACAGAAAAGAGACGTGTGTCTAAGCTTCATATAGACGCAGACGAAGCCCATATTACGCTGTGCGGCGGAGGGGAAAGTCAAGTGCCTTTGATAAGTGTTTATGAGGGAATTGAAAGGCAAGGCAAGCGCAACAGGTGTACAAATGTGTTTCATATCAGTGAATATGGTAAGCAACCGGATGAGCTGTGGGAGCAAGTGTTAACAGAAATTGAAAGTCGATATGATATAACAGACACAAAAATATATTTGCACGGAGACGGCGGGAATTGGATTCAAACCGGTCTTGAATGGATTCCCGATGCAGTATTTGTGTTAGATAAATACCATAAAAACAAGGCAATAAAGTCTATGACCGCAGGGTTTGGCAACATAGACCGCAAGCTTTTTGATAAAGAAATCCGTTGGGCATTGTTTAATGAAGATTTACACTTTTTTGATGAATTGACTGTCAGCTTATGCAGTCAGTTTCCGGAGCGTGAAGATAATATTTTGCAAATTCAAGATACCTTCATTGATTTGTCAGAGGGATCAGTATATGTAAAACCGATCCTTGCGCCAATAACGGAGGGTGCACAGAACCGCATGTAAGCAATGAAAAAACTTGCTCCCGTTTTAGCTTCCGGTAATGTTACTATTAAAAGCAAGGAACGCAGCGAAGACTTGCCAATCCCTCTGCGGAAAGCCGCAGCGAGCGCGAGCAAGGCTTTCCGCAGAGGGGTTGCCGGGCTCCCGAGTCCCGATGCCATCGGAAGACTGCCTATATCAGGGAAAATTACCGGTACGCAAAAAATCTTGAAACTCTTTTGCTAAATCGTTTTTGGCAACCCTTTTAGCTTTATTTAAAAAGTTCTACATCAACTTGACACGAACTTGCATAATTTTGCGTTCTTGACACAAGATATAATTTGTGCTATATTTTATTAAATAAATAATGCTCTGCTTTTTTATTTTTTTATTTGTCATGAGGTTTTTGCATGTTAAATTATCGCTGCGTCGAAACGCTGAGTAATTACGGACAGGACAAGTCATACAGAGCTGTGGCAAAATCCGAAAAGGATGTTTTACATGAGAAAAATACTTATTGCGGGAGCTGGCAGTTACATTGGGACTTCATTTGAAAAATACATAAGTCAGCATGGCGGCGAATACAAGATTGATACGATTGATATGATTGATGGTTCCTGGAGAGAGAAGAGTTTTTGCGGTTACGACGCAGTTTACATAGTGGCAGGCATCGCGCATATAAAAGAGACGCCGGGAAACGCGCATTTGTATTATAAAGTTAACAGGGATTTAGCTGTGGAGACTGCCGAAAAAGCCAAAGCCGAAGGGGTAGGACAAGTTATCTATTTAAGTTCGATGAGTGTTTACGGTCAGTCACTTGGCGTTATTACGGAATCGTCAGAGCCTTCCCCAAATTCAAATTACGGCAAATCCAAGTTTGAGGCAGAAAAGCTGCTCTTTAGACTCATGGATGATAAATTTAAGGTTGCCATACTCAGACCTCCTGTCGTTTACGGAAAAGGGTGTAAGGGCAGTTATCAGGTTTTATCGAAATGGGCAAAGAGGGCGCCTGTGTTTCCAAAATTTAAGAACATCCGCAGTATGCTGTTTGTTGACAACTTATCGATCTTTGTTAAAAGACTTATAGACACCAGAGCCTACGGTTGCTTCTGCCCTCAGAACAGCGAGTATATCTGCACGAGCGATATGATCAGAGAAATTGCAGCAGCAAGCGGTCACAAAATATGGTTTACACCGATTTTAAATCCTATTGTAAAAATCGGTCTTTACTTTAGGTTTAACATTTTTTCAAAGGCTTTCGGTAATTTGATTTATACAAATTCTAACGATACGATAGACGAGGTGGATTTTAGAGCATCAATAATCCAGTCAGAGGAGGGTGTTTTTAGATGAAAGGGAGCGATGCCTCATCTCCGGCAATCAGTGTTGTAATGCCGGCATACAATGCCGGAAAATACATTGAGGACGCCATAAACTCCGTTTTGACTCAGACTTACGGGAAATATGAGTTGATCGTTATAGACGATTGTTCAAAAGATAATACATATGAGCTTATCAAGGATTTTGCCGGGAAGGATGCGAGAGTAAGGTTTTTCAGAAATGAAAGAAACTCAGGCGTATCCTATACCCGCAATTTTGGCGTACTCGTCGCGAAAGGCGACTGGATCGCTTTTTTAGATAGCGATGATATGTGGAGTCCGGAAAAACTGCAAAAGCAAGTTGATTTATTGAAAGAGCATCCGGATGCGGTAATTTCGTACACCGGTTCTTCTTTTATTGATTTTGAAGGAAATCCCTTTTCATATATTCTTCCGGCTACGCCGCTCATGACATATAAAGAATTGTTGAAGCGAAATCTTCTTTCATGCTCCTCCGTCATTGTAAAAAAGGACGTGATGCAGCGTGTGAAAATGGCCAAAGATAGCATGCATGAGGATTATTCGGCTTGGCTTCAAATTTTGAAAGAGAAAGAAAACAGATATGCATATGGGATAGACGAACCCCTGCTCATATACCGAATATCGAAAGGCTCGAAATCCTCCAACAGGTTGAAGTCCGCAAAAATGATTTATAACTCATACAGATATGTGGGGTATAACGTGGTCATCGCGTCGTTGCTTACCTTGAGGTATACCGTTCACAGTGTGAGTAAACGCAGAAAAATCAGACATGGAGCGTAAATAAGTGAAAGTAACGTTTGTAAACCCGCCGTTTAAAACAGAATACGGTAAATTTTCGAGAGAATCTAGGAGTCCTTCAATCGGTCACAGCGGCGTGCTTAATTTTCCTCTTTGGATGATTTATGCGGCGGCGGTTGTAAAAGAAGACGGGTTTGAGGTTGAATTTTACGATGCCTGCGCGAAAAGAACCGACGCGCAAACCACACTGTCCCTTCTCAAGCCGAGAATAAAGGATAGCAGTTTATTCGTTCTCGGTACGAGTACACCGTCCATACACAGCGACATAAAGTTCGGAACGATGCTCAAGGAGCAGTACCCTGAGGCTTTTGTGTTACTTGTTGGTACGCACCCTTCCGCCGTCCCGCAGGAGACAATGACCGGCACGTTAATTGACGGCGTTGCCCGCAGAGAGTATGATTATATCGTAAGGGATCTCTCCCGCGTAATAAACGGCAAAGGAGACCTCGGTCTTATCAAGGGTCTTACATATCGCAAGGACGGACAGGTGATCAGTAACCCTGACGCCGAATATATCATGGAACTTGACGATATTCCGTTTGCTTCAAAATTTATTAAAGAGTACCTCGGGGTAAACGAATATTTCTTTGTTGCCGCCGCCCATCCTTCGATACAGATATTTACGGGGCGAGGCTGTCCCGCGAGGTGTAATTTTTGCGTTTATCCGCAGACGATGCACGGTCATAAATACCGCCTCAGAAGCGTTGAAAATGTCGTGGCTGAATTTGAGTATATAGTAAAAAATATGCCTGAGGTGAAGGAGATCGTCATTGAGGATGATACCTTTACCGTAAACAAAAAAAGAACTGTTGAAATATGCAATCTGCTAATTGAAAAAGGATTACACAAGAAAATACGCTGGTTGTGCAACGCGCGGGTTAATCTTGACCTTGAGACCATGAAACTTATGAAAAAAGCCGGCTGCCATTTGATTATTCCCGGTGTGGAGAGTCTTGACCAGACAATACTTAACAACATAAGGAAAGGGACGACGGTAGAGCAAATCGAACGATATATGGAAAACGCGAGAAAAGCTCGTCTGATGGTACACGCTTGCTATATGGTCGGCAATCACGGAGAAACACGTGAAACCATGGAGGCAACATTAAAGGCGGCGATAAAGTTCAGGACGGATACCGCACAGTTTTTTCCGCTTATTCCGTATCCGGGCACACAGGCGTATGACTGGGCAAAATCGAACGGTTATATCAACGGGAAATATGAAGAATACTGTCAGGAGGATGGGACGCTTAACTGTATCATCAACACGCCCGCGCTGAAGGCATCCGAGCTTGTGGAATTCTGCGCGTATGCGCGAAAGAAGTATTATCTGCGTCCATGGTATATTTTTCACCGTCTGTGGAAGGGTCTATTCGACTATGAGGACTTAAAGCGTTCGCTTAAGGCTTTCGGACGCCTTAAACAGTCGATATTCAGAAAAGTATGAAAATACATTTTATCAGCACTATAAACGGCAGTGAAAACGAAGGTATGCGTAACATAGCGACGCATCTCGCACGGAGTTTCGAAGATGAAAACAACGTAGTTTACTCGTCGCTTCAAAATATTCTTTCCATTGTTTTTAATTCATTGAGAAGCGATCTTACGGTTATCTGTGTAAGGCTCAATGCGAAAACATATCAAATCGTAAAGCTTGCGGCAATATTATGCAGGAAGGTCTATGTGATCGCGGTTCAGCGTCCGCAGGCGGATTATATTGCAAAGGTTAGCGCAAGACCTATTCGGTGTGCGTATTTTGTGATAGCCGAAAGCGACGCTGCGGAGTTGCAAGGACTCAAAGACGCAACGGTCAGAATACTCTCTGTCGGCATAGACGCGAAGAAATTTTCGCCGGTATCAAAAGCAGCCTCCGAGGAATTAAAGCGCAAATATGGTATCCCTTTGTGTAAGCCCCTTGTTGTTCACGTTGGTCACTGTTCAGAGGGAAGGGGGCTTGAAGATTTTTCCGCCGTAGGTCCCGAATACAGTAAATTGGTCGTTGCAAGCGGGATGTTTGAAGAGCCTCACGTTATGTCCGAATTAAAAAGCGCGGGAGTCAGACTCCACACGGAATATCTGCCGGAAATAAACGAGATATACCAAATGGCGGATTGTTATCTGTTTCCGACCCGTTCCACGGAACATGTGATCAGTATTCCTTTGTCGGTTATGGAAGCGTTGTCCTGCGGCGTACCCGTGGTCGCGTATGATTCTTTCAGCGGCGTCAGAACTGTTAAAGCCCGGGCTGGCTCCGTTATTTATGTTTCGGAGGTCGCGGAGATACCGGCGGCTATTGATAAAGCCGTGAGAGGTAAATCCGAAAGGACTTTCTTAATAAATCCAAAAAGCTGGCGGGAGGCTGCCGAGGGCTTGATAAGCTGTTATGAGGAAGGTATATGAAAAATCCGATTATCTGTTTTATGGGGCTTGACGGTTCGGGAAAGTCAACGGGTATAGAATATGTATATGAACAGCTGAAAAGCTACGGAGTAAAGGTAAAAATAGTTCGCGCCGCGTATGTTGTTCAAGCAATGTCACTCTTCGTAAAGATCGGCAAGAAGCTTCTTTTAAAAAAAGAGAACAGTCCTTTTAAAGGAGACTATCGGGCATATCTTGAAAATATGAGGAAACAGTCACAAAAAGGGGCGGCATACAGGGTTTTTTCGGCTCTTACGAAGCTTGAGTTTAACGCCCAGATATTTTTTAGGATAAAGCTGAACCACCGCTTCGGAACCGCTCTTCTTGTAGACAGATATATTTATGATAACGCCGTAACATATGCGGCAAATCTCGGCTTGGGACGGGAGTATATGGAGAAGACGGTTTCACAGAAATGGAAGCGGGCGCCGAAGCCGGATATGATTATCTATATTAAGACTCCTGTGGAAGTTTGCCTTTCCCGTAAAGATGATATTCCGGACCCGCTTTACCTTGAAATACGCGAGCCTCTTTATACGGAGATTGCTGATATGTACGGCGCGGTTACTGTTGCGGGGGATCAGGATAAGCAAAAGATGCTTGAAGAGGTAATGGATCATGTGAATAAGTGCTTTGAGAGAAAGATGGGCTATGATTAAAAAACTGATTGTTATCGGCATTGATGGGATGGATTATGACGTCGTAGAGAAATATGAAGACTTCTTGCCGAACATCAGCGGAATGCTTAAAGAGAATGGCTATAACAGGCTGCGTTCCGTATTTCCCGCGGATACGACGCCCGCGTGGACAACTATTTTTACAGGTCTTGACCCAAGCGAGCACGGTATCATTAATTTTGTGAATGTGGGTGACCGGGAAAATAAATATAAGCCAATTTCCTTCGACGACGCCGCATTCAAAGAGAGAACATTCTGGGACAAGCTGAATGCGAGCGGCTATCGCTGTGCGGTTTTGTTTCCGATGAATATAAAAGAGGGCTGGGAAATAGGCGGGCTGATGATTACAAGACCTTATGAGGGAAAAATGAACGTTTTTCCGGCAGAGAAGAAGAGTCTGTATAAACCCCGATTTGAAATATTGGGAACTGAAAGCAAATTCACTTCCGAAAATCAGTTCGACGCACTTAGAGATGAGTTTTTCGCAAAGGCCGAGGAGGAGTACAGGGTTACAAAGGCTGTAATCGATCACGAGGACTGCGACTTGTTGTTTACATACTTCTCAACGGTTGACGGAATACAACATGACTTTTGGAAGCACTGTGACGAAACGCATCCGGAGTATCCGGGTGAAACGCAGTATCGTTACGTAATCCGCGATATGTATGCAAAAATTGACGCATATATCGGCGATATCATAAAAAAGTGTCCTGATACGCCCGTATTGGTTATCAGCGACCACGGTCACGGCGCGAGACCCGTTTATGTGGCGAGAATCAACGAGATGCTTCGTGTAGAGGGGTATTTATCGGCGGCTGCGTCCGTTAAGGGAGAAAAGAGCGGGAAAATAAACGTGAAAAAGCTTATAAAACAATCCGCTCTTCTGTTCGTTAAAAAATACGGTCTGCCTAAATGGGCTGTTAAAATCGCGAAAAGAGTGCCTGTCTGGAAAGGTCTGTTCGCTTCCGCAAATGATTTTGACTGGGATAAAACAGTCGCGTATCTGAGCGATTTATCGGCGCTTAAGAATTACAGCTACGGCGGAATACGAATAAAGGAAGGCGTAAAGGACAAATGTGCGCTTTGCGATGAGATTATATCCAAGCTCCGGAAAGTAAAACTTGACGACGGCGCCGACGCGTTTTTATGGATCAAGCGGGCGGATGATTTATACAGCGGTCCGTACCTGAACAAGTATCCGGAAATCATTTTTCAGCTTGACGAGCGTTACGGAGCCGAATGGAGCCTCGGGGAAAAGCTGTTTGACAAAAACGGTTTTATGCATACGCTCTCGCCCGGCTCACACCGGTATGAAACCGCGCTTATTGCCGCAAAAGGGCTTGCTCTTGAGAAGTCGCAGTATGAACTAACAGATATATTCGATCTGATAATGATTACGGTCAACCGTTGACGGAGAAAATATGGCGGAGAAGAAAATCAGATATACTGAAATAGACATAGCAAAGGGCGTAGGGATACTTTTCGTTGTATTGGGGCATTCGTTTCCTAATTCACTTGAATTGTCAGGAGCTTCAGCCTTAATATACAATACGATCTATTCATTTCATATGCCTATGTTTTTTCCCCGGGTTAGTGTCAAAGAAGCTTGGGCTCGGCGCTGTCTTATTTCAGATCGAGGTTGATTGTCCGTAGATTTAAATGAATGCGTTTTCCGCTTTATGGTATGAAATAGGCGTAAAAGGAAGGCTTTATGAAGAAAATTTTGGTATGGGAAACACTGTCGCTTGTTGCGGGCGGACAAAAAATGACTCTTTCCGTAATGGACCTTTTAAAAGATGAATATTCCTTCTACTGCCTTTTACCCGAAAAGGGTCCTTTAGCTGACGAGCTTGACAACAGAGGCATTCCTTATTTTCTTATGGGAAATCAGACGATGCCGACCGGCGTGAAAGGGAAATCGGTTGTTATAAAATACGCTTGGCTTTCCCTAAAGGCAGTTTTAAAAGGTATAGCAGTAATTTTAAGGCAAAAGCCGTGCCTGATCTACGCCCCTGGTCCCGCCGCTCTGCCGTGGAGCGCGATATGCGGAAGTATTACAAATAAAAGAGTTATCTGGCACCTGCACCATATATTCGCCGACGGGCCTACTAAAAAATTGCTTAATTTTTTCGGCAGACAAAAATCGGTTATCCGTATCATTGCGGTTTCCGATTATGTTAAATCTCAAATTGCGGCTCCGAACGCTGCGAAAAAGGCTGTGACACTTTATAATCCTGTTGATTACAATAAATACGCAAGCGGCGATAAAACACGGATTTTAAATGAACTGAAAGGTCTCGGCATTTCCGGAGAAGAAACGCTTATTGCGGTGATAGGGCTTCTTCAGGAGCAGAAAAGACAAGATAAAGCGATAGAGCTTGTTGATGAGTTGATTCATTGCGGCGTAAACGCGAAGCTTCTCATCATAGGCGCGCCCCGTCCGAAGGACGCATATGTTGAAAAGGTCCTCCATGCACTTGTAAGGCAAAAAGAGCTTGAAGATCGTGTGTTTTTTTTAGGGAAAAGAGAGGACGTAGAGGATATTTTACAAATTTTATCTGCTGTATTGGTGCTGTCAAACGAGGGGTTATCGCTCGTCGCACTTGAGGCAATGTCTGCGGGAGTTCCGGTATTTACGGTATCAGACGGGGGAGCGGCAGAGCTTGTAAATGCCAGTGGCGGCGGCGCTGTTTACGAAGCTCACACAGATATACATGAGATGGCGCAAAAGCTGCTCGGCGTTATCTCTGACAGTGCAGTGATAAAAAACGGCAGGCAGTTCGCCCAAAAGCAAACGCTTGACGGTTACAGAGAAAATTTGTCTGATTTGTTCGGCTGATGTGAATCAGTTATAGACAGCGCGCCTGTCAAGAATATATATACAGAGGTTATGTATGGACACAAATATCGGTCCTTTGGTGTCAATAATAATACCGGCTTATAACGCAGCCGATTATCTCGCGCAGGCGATAGACTCGGCGATAGCGCAAACATACGAGAATGTAGAGATTATCGTTATTAACGACGGTTCTTCCGACAATGGACAAACGGAGCGCATCGCGCTTTCATACGGCGATAAAATCCGTTATTTCAACAAAGAGAACGGGGGCTGTGCTTCGGCATTGAATTACGGAATTGACGTGATGCGTGGAGAATGGTTTTCCTGGCTTTCGCACGATGATTTGTATATGCCGGAAAAGATCAGCCGTCTCCTTCAGATGTTCGAAGAGAACGATCTCGACAGGGACAAAACGGTGCTTGCCTGCGATTCTGTGCTGATAAACACAAAAGGAGAAACCGTACCGTGCCCGTTCAGACAGACGAGAGGCTGGCTGACGCCGGAAAGAGCGTTTTTGGAAACACTTGTTATAAAGACCTTTAACGGGTGTGGGCTCTTGATACCAAAGGCGGCAATCGGACAAGCGGGATACTTTCTTCCAGAATATAAGCATCTGCTAGACCGTGAATATTGGATGCGTCTTACGCTTTTAGGCTGCGGTTTTTTCGTAATTGCCGAGCCGCTTGTGAAAAGCAGGGTTCACAACAAGCAGATTACGGTTACGTACAGCGGGCTGCTCTTTGACGAAGAGAAAAGACTCATTGAGGATTACCGTAATAAAATAGGCGATGACAGAAATGCGGATGAGTTCCTGTTCGGGCTGTGCTGTTTTTCGTATAAAAGGAAGCATTATGCCGTTGGTAAAGAAATATTCGTGTGTCTAAAGTCAGATGGATTTCTCAGCGCTGGTAAAAGAGCTGAAATATGTAAGTATTACCTTATCAGCAAAGCGAAGAATGCGCTGGGGAAAATTTATAAAAAGACAATAAGGAAGTGAACCGTATTAATACCGTATCCGTAAACAATCGCGGCAGACTGCCGCTCATTATGTTGAGCGCGATTTTTATATATAGTACGTGTACCTTGTTGCAGAGCTATTACAGCTTCTATTTTCAATTCGTATTAACCATGGGATTTTTGGTATATGTGTATTTTGACAAATTCGGATTTAAGATGAAAACACGCTATTTAATAATAAGCTTTGGCTCGGCAGTCATGATGTATGCAGTTTTTCTTGCTCAAAAAAAATTAGTGTCGTTAGTTACGCTGTATTTTTCTACCGTTTGGTATATATTTTTTTGGAGCATCGCTGCGTTTCTCATCATTCAGAATTACCGGAAGAAAACCATATTCAAGTTCATGCTTTTTAATATAATGATACTGCTTGTGAGTACCGTAACCGCTATAAACGTACTCAGGGAATACCCCTTTGCTTCAAGGGACCTTGCCGGATCCGTAGATTTATATACAATAAATTATCTAAAATCCGCCGGCGCCGCCGGATACGGCTATATATACGGAATAATCTTTCTGATTTTCGGAATGATCAGGCTGTTTCTGTATGATAAAAACAGACTGAAGCTGAGTAAAACTATTTTACTGATAAGCATCATTACGACCGCAGCCCTCGTCATCATGGCATCTTACAGCATCGCGATTTTGATTATGAGCTTTCTCGTGATTTTTGCGCTGTTAGCGAGCCGGGGAAAATCAGCGACGGGATTCTTTGTAATTGTTTTTTTTATTATGGTTGTACTGTTGAGAATACCGTTATTGAATTTTCTTATCGTGTTCGCGGACAAAGTTGGTTCAGAAGCGTTTTCACAGCATATGGAGGAGCTTTTAAGGGCTGTAACATATCAGTCCTATGAAGAGGAAATACTCAGAGTCCAGATATGGCTCACCGCTCTCGGCGAGTTCGCAGCACATCCGGTTTTCGGCGGAAAATGGAGTGGCGGTCACTCATTCGTATTAAAGCATATGGCTCTTTTTGGGTCATTTTCCTCCGTTGTTTTTGTCTTTATATGCTATGTGTTTAGGGCGTGGAGCAAATTTATCGACAAGCAGGATCTTGTGATTTCTGTCATCGCGTTTATTCTTGTCACGTTACTTAACAGTTATGCCGCCGGTGAGTCATCGGCAATGATATTTATGATGTTGCCAGTCATGCTTTATTGTAAATCTGATTTTGATTATTTTGCAACCTGGAACAATAAGGAAGAATTTATAAGATGAAAATATTATGGGTAACAAACTGTCCGTTTCCGGAAGCCGCAAAGGAATTGTCGCTCGCTGTGCCGCTGAGTCAGGGCTGGGTATTAGATTTGGGCAGGCTGATAGGAGGAAGCGAGGAGATAAATTTATCCGTCATATCTCCCGGAAACGTCAAAAAGCTTCAAAGAGTCAGGCTTGGCGGGCTTGAACATTATATTATACCGCAGCCGGGCAGATTTCATTTTAAAAAATGTTACGATAAGGATATTATAAAGGTTTTTGAGTCTTTTCATCCCGACCTTATACACATTTTCGGAACCGAAAATGACCTCGGTCCGGCTATGATGGGGATTTTTCCCGAAATACCGGTTCTTCTTACGATACAGGGAATTATGGACAGGATCAGCGAGGAGTATTGGGGAGGGCTACGGTTGGGTGATGTTCTCAGGTACCGCACGCTTCGCGAAAATCTTCGTTTAGGAGGAATGTTTTTCGCCAAAATCAGACTTAAAAAACAACGTGAAACAGAGCGTGAGACCATCAAGAGGGTTACCCATGTCACAGGCAGGACGCTCTGGGACTATACGGTTATGAAAAAAATTAATCCGGATATCAAATATCACCGGTGCAACTTTAACCTGCGCGCGGAATTTTACGATGCGCCGAAGTGGAACAATGAAAGGATCGAGAGGCATACCGTATATACAGGTTATTCCGATTATCCTCTAAAGGGTCTTCATGTACTGCTCGATGCGCTGAAAATAGTGAAAGAGCGTTATCCTGACGTTATACTTTATGTGCCGGGCGTCGCCGGAGACCGCAACGGAAGGCTTACGGTCAACACAGGATATAAGAAACTCATCGCGAAACGGCTTAAAAAATTAGGACTACAAAACAACGTGTTCTTTATGGGTCCGCTTAAAGCCAATCAGGTGGTGGAGCGTATGCTCAAATGCAATGTCGTTGTTGTGCCTTCGGCTATGGAAGGGGCGTCCGCTACTATTTGTGAGGGGATGTATCTCGGCTTACCGTGTATCTGCTCATACAGGGGAGGGATGACTGAGCTTCTCAAAGACGGGCTTTCGGGTTATTATTATGATTATCCCGAATATGGCTATCTTGCCCAGAGGATAATACAGCTTTTTGAAAATGACGAGCTTTGCAAGGAATTCTCAGAAAGACTTATAATTGACGCAGAAGAAAGACATAACAGAGAAAAAAACCCACGAAGATATATAGAGGTATACATGGAGGTTGTAAACGGGCATAAAAAGAAAGGGGACGGAAATGGGGCTGAAGCTGCTTTATATAACGAATAAAACGGATATTGCCATTCTTGCCGACGAGGCGGGCGTAGACCGTATTTTTATTGATTTAGAGATTAAAGGCAAGGAAGAGCGGCAGGGAAATCTCAATACCGTTATTTCAAGACACAGTATCGAAGATGTACAGAAAATTAAAGGTGTGCTGAAAAACGCAGAACTGCTTGTGCGCGTAAATCCGATAAACGCCGATTCCAAAAAGGAAATCGACGATACTATTGAAGGCGGAGCGGATATCGTCATGCTCCCGATGTTTAGGACAGTCGAAGAGGTGCGGGTTTTTACAGCGCTTGTAAACAAACGGGCAAAAATATGCCTGTTGCTGGAAACGGCGGCGGCAGCTGTGCGAATTGATGACATACTTGAGGTTGACGGCATTGATGAAGTTCATATCGGACTCAACGACCTGCATCTCGACATGGGGCTTGACTTTATGTTTGAGACATTAAGCTGCGGATTTGTGGATTATCTTGCCGAAAAAATAAAGTCCCGCGGGATACCGTTCGGTTTCGGCGGTATCGCAAGAATTGGGCACGGGGATTTGCCCGCGGAATATATCATTATCGAGCATTATCGCATCGGCTCTGAAATGGCCATACTGTCAAGATCGTTCTGCGACGCAAATCAGCGCTCGGCAAAAGAGGTGTGTGAGGATTTTCGCGCCGGAGTCGGAAGGATAAGGGCGTTTGAGGAAAGCGTGTCTTTGTTTTCAGAGGCGGAATATAAAAAAAATCATATGGATGTTATAAATGCCGTAAGGAAAATAACGGCTCAAAAAGCTATGCGAAGAGGTGAATAAAAATGACAGCGCCGCTCGTGTTTTTCGTATACAATCGCGCGGATCACTGCAAACAGGTAATAGAAGCTCTGGAAAGATGCCTGCTTGCCTCTGATACGGACCTGTATATCTTTTCGGATGGTCCGAAAAGCGAGAGGCAGACCGATAAAGTGAAAGAGGTAAGAGACTATTTGCGTACCGTTAATCAATCGGCTTTCGCGTCGGTTACCGTTAAGGAGGCGCCGGAGAACAAGGGACTCGCGAATTCTGTGATTGGCGGAGTCAGAGAGATCATACGCAAGTACGGACGCGTGATTGTTATTGAAGACGACGCGGTTCCCTCGGTAAACTTCCTTTTATATATGAATGATTGCCTTGAAGAGTATAAGGATGATGTGCGCGTATGGGCTGTGGGCGGATATTTAATTCCGGTTGAATTGCCCGCCTCATTTAAGGATGACGTGTTTTTATCTCCGCGCGGCAGTAGTTGTGCGTGGGCAACGTGGGTTGACAGATGGGAAAAGATAGACTGGAACTGCGGATACTATAAAAGTTTTCGATACAACGTTTTCAAACGCCGCGCCTTTAACCGCGCAGGAAAGGATTTGTCTTTGATGCTCGACAGGCAGATACAGCACAAAATAGATTCATGGGCAGTAAGGTTCGCGTTTGCCAGGCATCAGAATGAGCAGCTCTGGGTCATGCCGCGCGTATCAAAGATTTTTAACATTGGGTTTGACAACACGGGAACCCATTCCGGTTTAACAGACCGCTATAACAATGTTGTCACAGACGACGGATTAAGTGTGCAGATATGGTCCGGCGCCGCGTATCATGAGGATTTAGTCAGACGGTTCTTAAAAAACTACGATATGCGATTACTTAAAAGAATAAAAATCTATGTTAAAACTAATATATTACACCGATAACAGCAAGTTCGGCAGGAAGGGCAATCTATCAGAATGAATGATGTTAAACAAGTTAAGTACGGCGCTATACTTTCATATTTTCTTATCATTGTAAATACGGTATACGGTCTTTTAATGACTCCGTACATCGTATCGTGTCTTGGTGAAGGGCAGTACGGCATATACAGAATAGTAGCCTCTGTTTCCGCCTCCGTCGCGGTACTTGACTTAGGACTCGGAACAACGTGCCTTCGATATGTCGCAAAATACAATGCCGAAAAAGTCAAGGGAAAATTAGAAAACTACGTCGCCATGAGTCTTGTGCAGTGCGCGTTTATTTGCGGGTTTATTTTTTTTATATCAGGAATTATTTATCTTTTTATTCCGAGTATATACGACAAGACAATGACGCCGGACGAGCTCTCTCTCGCGAAGCGGTTATTTATCGGGCTCATCATAAACATGGGACTCCATATCTTTGAAAATATATTTCAGGGTGTTATTTCGGGGCATAACAAATTTTCGGTATCAAATTCCCTAAAGCTCGGCCGGATAGTTGTACGGATCGTTCTTCTTTATATCGTGCTTGCGGTATACCCGAACGCGGAGTTTCTCGTAGGGATCGACGTGACGCTGACGGTTCTCATGATCATCGTTGAGATTTTTTACATCAGATCAAAGCTGAATATTAAGATACGGCTGAAAAAATGGGATAATAATATATTTAAGGAATCTCTGAAATATTCCATCTTAATGTTTATTCAATCCATAATAGCGCAGATCAACACAAATCTTGACAATGTGATTATAGGCGCCATTGTCAGCACGGTAGCGGTTACGATATATTCATACGGCTTACAGCTTTTCTCAATGTTTGAACAGCTTGCAATGTCCATATCGTCCGTTATGCTGCCGACCGTTATGAAGCAGATACATAATGACGCCCCGTTGAAGGAGTTGGAAAACACGGTTATTAAGGCGGGCAGGATACAATTTATGCTTCTTGGAGCGGCGATAGCCGGATTTACGGCCGTAGGAAGGGAGTTTATCAGCCTGTGGCTCGGTCCTGCATACAAAAACGTATGGACAATTGCGCTCGTTCTGATGATCCCGGCGATGTTCCCTCTCATTCAAAACGTATGCCTAACTATTTTACGGGCACAGAATAAAATGGCGTTTAAAACAGCCGCCGTCTCTGTTACGGCTATAATAAGTATTGTCCTTACGATTGTTTTGGTTAGGAAATACGGTTATGTAGCGGCATCCTTCGGAACTGCCGCAAGTTTTGTGTCAGTAAACATCATAGCGATGAATATATACTATTACAAAGTGATAAAGCTTAACATATTCCGTATCTTTAAAGGGATATTCAGGCGAATCGCCTTATGTCTTATACCACCGTTTTTCTGTACGCTTTTTTTATCAAGGGAAATCAGCGGGACATGGCTGTACTTTGGCGTGAAAGTAATCATTTTCGGTGTAATTTACGGGATTTGCCTGTTACTTTACGGCCTTAATGATTATGAGAAGGATATGTTTATGGGCAAAGTGGTGAGAAAGCTGCGAACGCTTAGAGCGAAAGGGGAATAAAGTTGAAAAAAACCGCGATTATGACCTTCCATACCGCGAAGAATTACGGAGCGTTATTACAGGCGTACGCGTTGCGGGAGTATGCGGCTTCTCTCGGCGCTGACGCGCGGATCATCGATTATTGCCCTGACAACATACGGTATAAGCTGCTTCCGAGAGAAAGAAGCGTCAAAGGGAAAATTCGCAGCCTTCTTGTACTGCCGCATATTTTTGAAAAGCGAAGGAAGTTCAGGAAGTTTGAGGAGTTTGCGGCTGATAATCTGATTTTGACGGATAAATACCGTTCTACCGAAGCGCTGTATGAGAATTCTTTGCAGGCTGAGCTTTATATTACGGGAAGCGATCAGGTATTTAATCCGAACAGAGCGGTTCATAAAAAAGAGGCATATTTTCTGGATTTTACGGAAGAACAGGCTGTAAAAATTTCTTATGCGGCATCCTTTGGAGTAGACAGAATAGATGATAAATATAAGGACGAAATCAGCAAATACCTTATAAAATTTAACGGTTTGTCCGTGCGGGAAAAAAGAGGGATTGAGATTATATCGGACCTTAC
The DNA here is from genome assembly GCA_964597515.1 of uncultured Eubacteriales bacterium. Classification (GTDB taxonomy): domain Bacteria; phylum Bacillota; class Clostridia; order Oscillospirales; family Acutalibacteraceae; genus DTU089. The sequence continues at coordinate 22,729 of CAZQXZ010000017.1, forward strand.
GGGACAGACGGCTGTTGAAAATGCAGACCCGACGCTTCTGTTAAGGATGGAGGATTGGGAGACTGTCGAAAGGCAGTATAAGGGACTTCCCGAGGAATATGTACTTTACTATAAGCTGCTTGGTGTGGGAGATAATATTGCCGCCTCGGTTGCGAAAAAATTAGAGCTGCCGCTCGTTATGGTTACGGACAGCCCCCGGAATAAGGCGGGAGCGGATTATGTGATTAGGGACGCAGGTCCCGGCGAATTTCTTTGGCTTTATCGTAAAGCCGCATTTATCGTTACCAATTCATTTCACGGCGTAGCCTTTTCTCTTATATATAAAAAGCAGTTTTTATCCTGTGACAGACAAAAATCAACAAGAATACGCGCGTTAAATCTTCTTGAAAACCTTGATTTGCGATCCAAAATTATTTTTACAGATGCCGCCTTTGAAATGGAAAATGTGATCGACTACGATATAATCGGCAAGAAGCTTGAAGAATTAACAAAGAATTCCGGCAAATACCTTGCCGGATGGATCAATCAATAGCCTGTGCTTTATTTTGAGGTGAAAGAGATGCTTTCTGAGGTTGGCGAAAGATGCTGCGGCTGCTGTGCCTGTAAAAACGTATGCCCGAGCGAGTGTATTATAATGATAAAGGACGATGAGGGTTTTTCATATCCGTATATAGATAAGAACAGGTGTATCCGGTGCGGATTGTGCAAACAGGTGTGTCCCGTATTAAACGAACCGGATATGCCGGATTATGGTATGACGGCTTATTACGGTTGGCACATGGACGAGAATATCAGGCTCACGAGTTCCTCCGGTGGAGCGTTTACAGCTCTCTCAAACGAAGTGATAGAACAAGGAGGCATTGTGTTCGGCGCTGTTTTCTGCAGTGAAAAAAGGAAGGTTGTTTACGGTGGTACGGACAAATACGATTTTGAGGATTTAAAGCGCAGCAAATATGTTGAATGCGACTGTTCAGACGCATATGACGGCATAAAAAAAGCGCTTGACAGCGGGAGAAAAGTGCTGTGCTGCGCCGCCCCCTGCCAAATAGCGGGATTTAAAAATTATTTTAAATATGAATATGACAATCTCATATTGTGCGACTTTATTTGCAGCGGTGTTCCTTCTCCCGATTGCTTTGAAGCGTATATTGGCTTGCTCGAATCGAAATACCGTTCAAAAGCCGTTAAAGTCAATTTCAGGGCGAAGGATAAGGGCTGGCTTATGATGACCTTTATCGTTTATTTTGCGAACGGTAAGCAATATAAATCCATTGCTTCGTATGATATGTATTTTGCCTCATTTGCGAATTATAAGCTACTTAACAGAAAATCCTGTTATACGTGCAAGTTCAGTAAAAGGCATTATTCGGATATTACAATCGCTGATTTTTGGGGTTACGCGAAGGTTCCGGAAATTAAAAACGACGATAAGGGCATTTCGCTCGTCATTGCCAACACTGAAAAGGGAAGTAAGTTAATTGATAAGGCGAAAAGCAGACTCCTTCTAAACCCGCTTGATTTAAGTTATATTGAATATGCCATTAAGGAAAGAAAACTTAACAGGGAGCGGTATGACAGCCGGAACACGTTTTTTAACGACGTGAAAAAGCGTGGATATAAAAAGGCCTTAAAACATATCGCCTTCAGATATAAAAAAATGCCGTATGCTTTATATAAAATGAAGGCAAAATACGCTAACAGGTTTTTATCGGGGGACTAAGACATGCAGGAGAATATAAAAACAACATACAGATCTATTGATATTGCCAAAATGATAGCGGCAGTATTGATTATTATGTTGCATACAGAACCACTGAGAGATGTAGGAACACAGATGCAATGGCTCTTAAGAAGCGTAATAACGATTGTGGCAGTTCCGTTTTTTTTCATAGCAAGCGGTTTCCTTATGTTCGCCTCATCACCGGAAATACCGTATGCAAAGCTCCTTGATAAGTATAAAACGAGGGCGATAAGAATAATTAAGATGTATTTGCTTTGGAGTCTTATTTATTTTGTATTCGTGGCGGTCGACTGGATACAAAACGGTGTTACCTTTTGTGATATTCTACAATATATAAAGAGATTTTTTTTTGAAGGAAGTTATCAGACCCTCTGGTTTCTGCCCGCTCTTGCCATAGGTCTTGGCATAGTAGTTGGGCTTAGGAAGTTCTTCGATATTATAACGGTTTTTGTTATCGGGATAACTATTTATTGCTTAACGGTATGCGGTACCGCGCTTTACGGTCTTATCGCCAGAATACCTGTTGTTAATGAAGCCTACATAGTTTATTACAGTTTTTTTGACAGTATGAAAAATGGACTTTTTGTCGGTTTTCCGTATATCGCGATGGGGGCATTGATTGCATGCCGTAAGGATTTAAGACAGAAACCCGCTCTAATGTGGGCGGTAATGTCGTCAGCATGTTTTGTGGTTATGGCGGTAGAAGCGTATTTGGAGGCGAAATTTCGCTTTTCAACGGGCGGAATCGATAATTGTGTGACACTTGTTCCCTTAAGTTATTGTTTGTTTAATCTTGTGTTGAGCGTCAAGATAATTCGCCTCTCTGACAGCTTTTGCGTAAAATTCAGAATACTTAGTATACTGATGTTTTTAAGCCAACGCATTTTCATCACGGTAGGAAGATTTTTTGGACTTGACAGCCGCCTTCACTCACTTGTGTGGTTTGCGATGATCTTATGCGCTACCCTTTTATTTTCCGCATTGATTTTGAAGTTGTCAGAAAAAATCAAAGTGTTAAAGATTTTGTATTGACGGAGGAAGAAATGACAGATCAAAACAAAACAAACGAGCCCATAGCGGTCATAAAATTAATGGACAGCGCGGACTGTGAGGTTACTTTACATAAAGGGCATCTCTAAAAACCTCATGCAATATTCGCCCAAATATGATATAATATA
>CAZQXZ010000018.1:0-1731 GCA_964597515.1 uncultured Eubacteriales bacterium
TCTTCTTGTCGCTTGATTTCGTGTTTATTCTTTCATTTTAACTTTACAGAGCCGAATAAAAATCCATACATAGAAGCAATAACAATATATATCATCTATATATATCATCTATCAAATAATAACCTGAAATACACTAAAAGTCAATACGAAGATATACTTAATAGATAATAATAGACAATAAATCAAATTCCCAAAGTAATTTCCGCTGTGAAATTTACTTTGGGGATTTATTTTGGAAATTTACAATTCCTTTTCTCCCTGCTTTTCGTCACGGTTCAGCGGCGCGACCTCGACCCTGATTTTGCCGATACGCCTTTCCTCGACGTTGAGTACGGTAAAAGTGACGTTTTCGTATTGCACAACGTTCATTTCTCCGTCTTCGGAAGATACCTGAGCCGGCTTATGATATAGCCGCCCAAGGTGTCGTATTCACCCTCGGGCAGCTCGGTGCCTATCAGCTCGTTTACTTCGTCTATATCCGTCACGCCGTCTATGGTAAAGGTGTTTTCGTCAATCCTCGAAATCTCCTCGTCCTCCTGGTCGTACTCGTCCTGAATATTGCCCATTATAGCCTCTACAAGGTCCTCTAAAGTAACGATGCCCGCAGTCCCTCCGTATTCGTCCACAACAACGGCGAGCTGAATACGCTTGCTGCTCATTTCGGCGAAAATCTCGCCGCACGGTTTTGTTTCAGGTATATAGTAAGCGTCGCGCATGATGTTCCTCAATGTGTCTTTTCCGGGCATCTGCTTGCCGACGTACCTCAGTAAATCCTTAACATAAATGACGCCGATGATATTGTCCGGATCCTCGTCATAAAGCGGTATTCGGGAAAAGCCCGTTTCAATCGCAAGCTGCACAAGCTCTTCAAAAGTGGTGTCGTCCGCTTCGACCGCAACCATATCTGTGCGGTGGGTCATAATATCGCCCGCGTCAAGGTCGTTAAACTCAAAGACGTTGTTAATCATTTCGCGCTGTACGTTTTCTATAACGCCCTTTTCCTCGCCGACATCGACCATCATCATAATTTCTTCTTCGGTCACGTTTTCAAGGCTCGCGTTGGGGTCAAAGCCGAAAAGCCGCACTACGGCGTTTGTGGAAACGGAAAGGACCTTTACCAAGGGTTTTGCGGATTTAGCAAAAAAAAGAAGGACGGGAGCCGCCGCGAAAGAGATTTTCTCGGGCGCCTGCATGGCAATTCGCTTGGGGGCAAGCTCGCCGAGAACGAGGGAAAAAAACGAGATGATAAGAGTTATCAGCACTACCGACGCGCCGTGGATAAAGCCCCTGGGAACAGCCGGGAGCCATTGTGAAACCGAAACGGCAAGCGCGTCGGCAAAGCTTGTCGCCGCAGAAGCGGAGGTCAGAAATCCGGCGAGCGTGACGCCGATTTGAATTGTTGAGAGAAAGCGGCTTGAATTCTGTGTAAGCCTCACTACAAGCTTCGCTTTTTTATGCCCCTCTTCGGCCATTCGTTCAATCTTGTTGTCGTTCAAAGAGATAATGGCAATCTCCGACATAGCGAAAAACGCATTAACTATAATCAGCAACAGCAGCAAAGGGATTTGAAATAACAGCGCGTTTTTGTCGATTGTATTCATTTGCGCCGCCCCTGTGAACAAGCTTAACAAGCTACTAGGTCCGGGGTCATCCATAAAGGACTTGCTCCTTTCAAATTAAAAAAAGATTTGTATAAATAAATATACGTTATTAAAATATCAGTTTTCCCGC
>CAZQXZ010000018.1:1741-25223 GCA_964597515.1 uncultured Eubacteriales bacterium
ATTGTCAATTAGTATTATACAAATATTTGGGCAGTAAAATATTCTTCAAGCCAAAAAGCGGTACAAAAATAAAGTTTGTGACTGATATACAGTTTTTTTGCCGCCCAAACGCATAAGTTTGCGGAATATTTCACACATTTATGGTTTACATTCTAAATAAAAGGTGTTATTATATTTAACGGTGTTTTAAGGTATACTATTGTATTTAGCACAGGAGGAAAAGAAATGGCAAGAAAAAAGAAAACGATGGACGGCAACAACGCCGCCGCGTATGTATCATACGCGTTTACGGAGGTTGCGGGAATATATCCTATAACCCCCTCCAGTCCGATGGCGGATTATGTTGACCAATGGGCGGCGGCGGGTCAGAAAAATATATTCGGGACGACTGTTAACGTTTCCGAGCTTCAGTCCGAGGCGGGCGCCGCGGGTACGGTACACGGCTCTCTGAATGCCGGCGCGCTTACGACGACATATACGGCGTCTCAGGGGCTGCTGCTTATGATTCCAAATATGTATAAAATAGCCGCGGAGCTGCTTCCGAGCGTGTTCCACGTTTCGGCGCGTACCGTAGCCACGCAGGCGCTCAATATTTTCGGCGACCATTCGGATGTATACGCCTGCCGCCAGACAGGCTTCGCAATGCTTGCGGAAACAAACACTCAAGAGGTTATGGACCTCGGCGCGGTGGCGCATCTCGCCGCTATTAAAGGACGCGTTCCGTTTATTAACTTTTTTGACGGCTTCAGGACTTCCCACGAAATTCAAAAGATTTCCGTATGGGATTATAAAGACCTTAAAGAGATGTGCGATATGGACGCCGTTAAGGCGTTCCGCAAGCGTTCGCTCAATCCCGAGCGCCCCGTCATGCGCGGTTCTCACGAGAACGGCGACGTTTTCTTCCAGCACAGGGAAGCCTGCAACGAGTATTATGATAAGCTTCCGGCTATCGTCGAGGAATATATGGACAAGGTAAACGGGAAGCTCGGCACAAATTACGGTCTTTTCAACTACTACGGCGCTCCCGACGCCGAGCATATCATTATTGCCATGGGCTCTATCTGCGACGTCGCGGAGGAGGTTATAGACTATCTGACGGCAAAAGGCGAAAAAGTTGGGCTTGTCAAGGTTCGCCTTTACAGACCTTTCTCGGCGGCAAAGCTTTGGGAGTCCATTCCAAAGACCGTTAAAAGGATAGCGGTACTTGACAGGACGAAGGAACCCGGTTCTCCGGGCGAGCCGTTGTTTATGGACGTTATTACTGCTATGAACGAAGTCGGAAGGCATGCCGAGGTTTTCGGGGGACGCTACGGCCTCGGCTCTAAGGACACGCCCCCGTCGAGCGTGTTCGCGGTATACGAGGAGCTTAAAAAGGATAAACCCCTTCGTCAGTTTACCATCGGAATTCACGACGACGTTACAAACCTTTCGCTTCCCGAAACGCCCTCGCCGAATACGGCGGCGCCCGGCACCATAGAGTGCAAGTTCTGGGGACTCGGCGGCGACGGGACTGTCGGAGCCAATAAAAACTCAATTAAAATAATCGGCGACCATACGGATAAATATGTGCAGGCGTATTTCCAGTATGACTCCAAGAAAACGGGAGGCATTACCGTTTCGCACCTGCGTTTCGGGGACAAGCCCATAAAGAGTCCGTATTATATAAACAAGGCCGATTTTGTCGCCTGCCACAATCCGTCGTATGTTGACAAGGGCATTAAGATGGTCAACGACGTAAAGCCCGGCGGCGTGTTCCTCATCAACTGCCAGTGGTCTCCCGGGGAGCTGAGCGTTCATATGTCGCCGGAGTCCAAGAGATATATTGCTAAGAACAGCATAAGGCTTTACACGGTAAACGCCATTGACCTTGCGGACTCTATCGGAATGGGCAAGAGAACGAACACTATACTTCAAGCCTCTTTCTTCGCCTTGGCGAAGGTTTTGCCTATTGACGAAGCCGTTAAGTATATGAAAGACGCCGCGACGAAGTCCTACATCAGCAAGGGGCAGGATATCGTGGATATGAACCACAAGGCTATCGACGCCGGAATTTCCGCCTTTGTGAAGATTGACGTCCCCGCTGATTGGGAGAACGCCCAGTGCAAATCCAGAGAAATTACGGAGAACGGTCCCGAGAAGCTCGTTACAATGGTTGACAGTATTATGAAGCCGATAGCGGATATGGACGGCGACTCCATTCCCGTTTCCGCGTTTGTCAGGCATGTTGACGGCACATTCGAGCAGGGCGCGTCCGCTTACGAGAAGAGAGGAGTCGCGGTAACGGTTCCCGAATGGGATAAGGATACCTGCGCGCAGTGCAATCAGTGCGCGTATGTCTGCCCCCACGCGACTATACGTCCCTACGCTCTTAATGAGCAGGAGGCGGCAAACGCTCCTTCCCAAGCGAAAATAGTGGATAAAAAGGGTAAGGGCAAGGGCATTTATAAATACGCGATTGCGGTTTCTCCGCTCGACTGTATGGGCTGCGGAGTCTGTGCCGGCGTCTGCCCGACAAATTCTCTTAAAATGGTTTCGCGCGAGAGTCAGGATAATGAGCAGAAGGTTTTCGATTATATGGTTGGAAACGTCGGCGTCAAGGATGACCTCGCCGGCAACACGGTCATAGGAAGCCAGTATAAAACCCCTCTTCTTGAATTCTCAGGTTCCTGTGCGGGCTGTGCCGAAACCTCATACGCTCGTCTTATAACCCAGCTTTTCGGCGACAGAATGTATATTTCAAACGCAACGGGCTGCTCGTCTATATGGGGAGGACCCGCCGCGACGTCGCCTTATACCGTCAATAAAGAGGGCAAGGGTCCGGCATGGGTCAATTCCCTGTTTGAGGACAATGCCGAAAACGGATTTGGACTTCTTCTCGGTCAGCAGGCTGTGAGAAACAGGCTTATCGGGGCGGCAGAGGAGCTTTCCGAACGCTATGCCTCTCTTGAAGGCGGCGAGGAAATGAAAGCGGTTCTTGACAGATACCTTGATACCGTTAATGACGGAGCCGCCAACGGCGAAGCGACGAATATGCTTGTGCAGACGCTTGAAAGCCGTGTATGCTCCGAAGGATGCGATTGCTGCGCTCTTGAAAGAGAGATACTCGAATATAAGGAATACCTTAACAAGAAATCCGTATGGATATTCGGCGGCGACGGCTGGGCGTATGACATTGGCTTCGGCGGCTTAGACCATGTGATAGCCTCGGGCGAGGACGTAAATATAATGGTATTTGATACCGAGGTTTACTCCAATACCGGCGGGCAGTCCTCAAAGGCGTCGCAGATAGGGCAGGTGGCTCAGTTTGCGGCGGCGGGCAAGTCGATAGCCAAAAAGAGCCTTTCCGAAATAGCGATGAGCTACGGCTATGTGTACGTCGCTCAGATAGCGATGGGCGCCGATATGAATCAGACGATAAAGGCGCTCAACGAGGCGGAGGCTTATAACGGTCCCTCGCTGATAATAGCGTATTCCCCGTGCGAAATGCACAGCATCAAGGGCGGTATGGTGAACAGTCAGAAGGAAATGAAGAAGGCTGTCGAGTGCGGTTATTGGAATATGTTCCGCTTTAACCCGGCGTTAAAAGCCGAGGGCAAAAACCCCTTTACGCTGGACAGCAAGCCCCCGACGGCAAGCTACCGCGACTTCATTATGAACGAAGCGCGTTATTCGTCTTTGACGCGCGCTTTCCCGCAACGAGCGGAAACGCTGTTTAACACCGCGGAAAAGACGGCAAAGGAAAAATACGAGCATCTTCTCAGACTCAAAGATATTTACGAGCCGGCAGCACAATAAAGTATTAAAATTAAACAGTCCGCCGCAGGAGTTCTTTTCTCTTGCGGCGGATTGTTTTTGTTTTCGGCAAAATAATATTATTTTTTTATTGACATATAAGAAATATTCAATTATATTATTAGTAATAAATCCTATTAAGGTTATATTTATTTCAGACGAAACAAAAAATATAAAGAGGGAGTACGAAAATGAAGCGGATGTTCGGAAATCCGGAGATTGTTTTCGACGCGCTCTATCTTGTATCCGCGTTTATTATCGGAGCGGCGCTTCTTTTTACGGGAGACCAAGGCGGCGTTCGCACGCTCGCGGGAATAATGGCTCTTATTTTGGCTTTCGGAGATTTATTTCATCTGCTGCCGCGCATTGCGCTCATCATAACGCATAAAGAAGAACGGCTGCGGACGCTTCTCGGAACAGGAAAGCAAATAACCTCGGTTTCAATGACGGTCTTTTATCTGCTTTTATGGCATATCGGACTGCGAATATATGCCTTAGACGGCGTTGGGATTTGGTCGTATACGGTCTATACTTTGGCGGCTGTACGCGTTATTCTTTGCTTGCTGCCTCAAAACAAGTGGCGAGAACGCTTTCCTCCGGTGAACTGGGGTATTTACCGTAACATCCCGTTCTTTCTTTTAGGCGCGTCAGTAGCCGTACTGTTCTTTTTACATAGAAGCGAGGTAAAGGGTTTTGGTTTAATGTGGCTTGCGATAACGCTCAGCTTCGCGTTTTACCTGCCCGTAACGCTTTGGTCTAACCGCATCCCCAAAATCGGAATGCTTATGCTTCCTAAAACCTGCGCTTATCTGTGGATGCTTTGTATGTGCCTGTCTATATAAGCGAAAAACTCAATTACAATCCAAAAACGCGAAGCGTTTTTCCTCTAAATCTAACATCTAAAATCTAATGTCTAATATCTAATTTGAAAGGAGTTTATTTATGGACGAACACAAGAAACTTACAAACGAGGTTGGCGCGCCTGTCGCCAACAATGAAGAGGCTATTACGGCGGGACCGCGCGGACCCGTTGTGATGCAGGACGTATGGCTGATGGAAAAAATGGCGCATTTCAACCGTGAGGTAATACCGGAGCGCCGTATGCACGCCAAGGGATGGGGAGCTTACGGCAAATTTTCAGTCACGCATGACATTTCCCGCTACACAAAGGCAAAGGTTTTGCAGCCCGGGGCGGTAACAGAGCTTTTTGTCCGCTTTTCCACCGTCGCGGGCGAACGCGGCGCCGCCGACTGCGAGCGCGACATTCGCGGCGTTGCGGTTAAGTTTTACACACAGGAAGGCAACTGGGATTTAGTCGGAAACAATACGCCGACGTTCTTTATCCGCGACGTACATAATTTTTCGGATCTGAACCGCGCCGTCAAGCGCGACCCGCGCACGGGGCGCCGCTCTGCTCAGAACAACTGGGATTTCTGGACGCTGCTTCCCGAGTGCTTCCACCAGATTACGGTTGTGATGAGCGACAGGGGTATTCCCGCTTCATTCCGTAATATGCACTTTTTCGGAGAACACACCTTCTCGTTCTACAACGCCGGGAACGAGCGCGTCTGGTGCAAATTTCACTTTAAAACAAAGCAGGGCATAAAAAACCTCAGCAACGAGGAAGCCGGTAAAATCAACGCGATGGACCGCGAGTATAACGGCAAGGACCTTTATGACGCTATCGAGCGCGGCGACTACCCGAAATGGACTATGTACGTTCAGATAATGACACAGGAGCAGGCGAAGAACCATTACGAAAACCCGTTTGATATCACGAAGGTATGGCGTCATGCCGAATATCCGCTTATCGAGGTGGGCGAGCTGGAGCTTAACCGCAATCCCGAGAACTATTTCGCGGAGGTTGAGCAGGCGGCGTTTACGCCCGCGCACGTCGTCCCCGGCATCGGTTTCAGCCCGGACAGATTTCTTCAAGGCAGGCTGTTTGCTTACGGCGACGCGCAGCGTTACCGTTTAGGCGTAAACCATAACCATATACCCGTAAACCGCGCCAAGGTTGAGGTAAACGAGTATCATCGCGACGGAGCCATGCGAGTGGACGGAAACTATGGCGGAGCGCCCGCATATACGCCCAACAGCTGCGGCGTATGGACTGCCCAGCCCGAGGTTTCGGAGCCGCCGCTTGATTTAGAGGGCGCTATGTATCGCTACGACCCTAAGGACGACCCGACAGACGATTGCTTTTGTGCGGGCGGAAACCTGTGGCGCGTTCTGACAGAGGACAAAAAGCGGCTTCTCATTGAGAATACGGCGCAGGATATAAAGCCCGTAACCGATAACATCAAATACCGTCACGCCGTTCATTGTTTCTTGGCAGACCCCGAGTACGGCGAGCGTTTTACAAAAGCGGCGGGCTTATGCTTTGATAAGGTAAAAGAACTTTCAAAGCTTGACAACGACGGACTTATAAAGGCTACTCTTAACGAAACTGTGTGATAAAGAAAGCAGGCGTATTCTCCGATGGCACAGCAGCGAAAAACCAGACAGCGAAAGATCGTTTTGGAAGCCGTAAGGGCGCGTAAAGACCATCCGAACGCCCATCAGATTTACAAAGACGTCAGGGAGAAGGACTGTAAAATAGGCTTGGGAACAGTGTACCGCAATTTGCGCGTTTTAGCGGATAACAGGGAGATTATCCAAATCAGCGTACCGCACGCAGACCGCTTTGATTACCGCGCAGACCCGCATTATCATTTACAATGCGCGCACTGCGGCGCGGTGAGCGACATAGACATACCTTATTTTACCGAACTTGACGAAAGAGCGGCGAAGGAAACAGGTTATATCATCAGCGGGCATAATACCGTTTTCGAGGGGCTTTGCCCCGATTGCCGCAAATCAACGAAGCGGGACTGATAAAATTAAAAAAACAGCGCTGCAAAGCTTATCCGCAGCGCTGTTTTTAAATGATTATATCCGTAAATAAATCAAGCTTTATTAAGCTTTGTCGCAAGAGCCGATTTTTTGTTAGCGGCATTGTTCTTATGAATAAGTCCCTTGGAAGCCGCCTGGTCGATTTTCTTTATCGCTAAAGTCACCTTGTCAAGCTTGTCGTCCGCGTTAGTCTCAATAGCTTTTTGAAAAAAGGGCATAAGTTGGCGCTTTTTCTATATTGATTTATTACTCAATTAGATATATAATACTCAATAAGTATTATTTACTTCAAAATTATTATTTAGAAGGATAAAAAAATGAAACGTGTATTTCTACTGCTTTTTTGTGTTATTATCTTAACTACCGTAATTACAAGTTGTTCTACAAATAACAGTGCTCAAGAAAATACCAATAATTCTACATTAAATGATAGTCTTATAGAATCTGAAAATTTTTCTGAAAATGAGTTTGGCTCTGACAATATTGAAACATTATATGGCTCAGACTCTGCTCAAAGCAATGGCTCTATTTCACAGAATAAAAGTGATAATCCTAACTTAGCAAACTCATCTAATTCGTCTAAAAATGTTAATGATACTACTAAATCTAAGGATAACTCTAATATAAGCAGTAATACTACAAGCAAATCAAATAAAACAACCACTAAGGCAGCTACTAATACTACCACTAAATCAAACAAAACTACAACAAAAAACAATAATGATCAAACTCCTTATGACGGACCTATCAGCAGTTCACTTCCAACAATCGGGAAAGCTTCTCTTTATAATTATTCTACAATGACGCCTGCTGATTTTTTTCTAAAGACAGGAAAAGAATATTCAAGCAATGAAGTTATAGTTACAAGATTTGGCATTAACACTTATTATAATAATAAAAAAGCCACAGCAAAAGACACTGTAACAAAATCAGAGCTTGTAAAGGTTTTATCGCTTCTTTCTGACGATGAAGATGTAATATTAAACTTTAAAACAGGAAATGAAACTTATGAAAATCAATGTTATGTGACATATGCAGATGATTGGGGCTTAATAAAAAGCGGGTCTATATCTTCAAAAAATCAATCAAGTGCAGCTACTAAAGCTGAATTGTTTAATTTTTTAGCAGCAGGATTTACATCCATATTAGGTGGAGATGATTTTCAATCTTTACTTAATAAATACAATATGCAGTATTGGCAATCATATAGTAGTCCTTCTCATAATAATTATCTTCGTGATTGTATGAGTATTTCAGGATTTAGTTCTTATTCTTCAGATTTCTTTTCAGAAGATGCAGTAACAAAATCTTATTTAAATGAAATAATAGTTAAAATGTGTAATGGACATGCCATAATACATAAGGAATATAAATATACTGGTGCTGGTCAAATTGTAACTAACGTTTCAAATATGCCAAAAAGCTATCAAATATATCCATATATTTTAAAAGAAATTCCTAATTATGTTTATGACTATCCGTTGTTTTGTTCTAAGATTCAAACATTTTTAACTCCATACGATGTATTTAAAAAACGGCCTTATTATCTTTCTATAGCTAAAAGTGAGGTTGAAGGCTTTTTATCTGTATTATTAAATGTTGATTACAACACAATAACTGTTAATAATTTCAGAGATAAGTTAGGGATTCATGATGCTTATGGTAAAGCTAAAACATCGCTTGTTGAAGACTATGTTAACTATGTTAAATCTAATCAAATTATAATAAAAGGAAAAGCTACAGGTCTTCCACCCGTAATATATTATGATGACAATTATGCGATGTTTTTAATGAGAACTCATGTAGTGTTTAATGTAGTTAGCAGTAATACCGATAAAAATTTACTGTTTTCAGATTACAGGGTTAAATATAGCAAGAAGAATTACGATATTTATATAGATGTACCATTAAATATTCTCCTTAATGTCAACTATATTAAGCCACATGCCAGCTCTTTTATGGCGGAATGCGTAGAGTTTTCTAAAGGTAGAAATTTAGGGATTTCAGAATATTAATATCATACTGTTTTTTAAAAAAGTGGCTGTCGCAAAACGAAAAGTTTTGTGGCAGCCTTTTTTAGGTGCGCCGAGTATGCATAAATCTAACCGGTGGAAGTCCGGAGCGGAGGTGCTCATAGCCACCGCATAGTGAAACCCGATACGGTTACTCAATCCACGCTACAATCACAAACAAACGGTTAGAACAAAGAAGTCTGACATCTCTGTCAAACCTCTATGCAAAAGTCCGTTTAGCAGTATCTGCTGCGAATTAAACCGCCCGTACCGAACGGTATGCGCGCGGTGTGAGGGGGGCGAAGCCTTTGCGGTTAGCCTCTGTTCGATTGTTTATATCCGTAAATAAATCAAGCTTTATTAAGCTTTGTCGCAAGAGCCGATTTTTTGTTAGCGGCATTGTTCTTGTGGATAAGTCCCTTGGAAGCCGCCTGGTCGATTTTCTTTATCGCGAAAGTCACCTTGTCAAGCTTGTCGTCCGCGTTCGTCTCAATAGCGCTGTCGGCCTTTTTTACGGCTGTTTTAAGAGCGGAATTCAAAGAGCGGTTACGCTTCGTTTTCGCCTGATTTATCAAGACCCTCTTTTTTGACGATTTAATATTGGGCATCGTTACACCTCCTTCGCAGAAATAGCGTCATACAACTGAGAATACTAACATAACTTTTTCCGATTTGCAAGTTTTTTTTGAAAAATGGGTATACTTTTTTTAAACATATACTGAAGGGAAGAGATAATTTGAATATAAGAACGGATTTGGCTCTTGAAATGCGGGAGATGAAGGGCTCGGGAGAACTTGACGGCGTCGAGGTGTCGACAAGGGAAAACGAAAAATCGAAAACCACGATAATAGATGTAAAAAACGAGAACGCAGCGGCGGCTCTCGGTAAGACAAAGGGCAGGTATATAACCGTTGAGTTTTCGCCTTTTGCAGACGAAGCGGAGATATCCGACGAGAGAATGACGGCGATAAAGGACGCTCTTTGCGAGCTGCTTCCAAAGGAAGGGGCCGTTTTGGTGGCGGGAATAGGGAACAGGAGCATTACTCCGGACTCTTTGGGACCGGGAGTAGCGGCGAAGATATTCGCGACAAGGCACATAGGCGAGAATTTGCAGGAACAGATAGGGCTTGGAAAGCTGCGCCCCGTTTCGAGCATAGCCTCGGGAGTCCTCGGGCAGACGGGAATTGAAACGGCGGAGATACTGTGCGCCATAGCGGGCGCGGTAAAGCCCGCCGCGGTTATTACGGTTGACGCGCTTGCCGCGAGGAACTTAGCGAGACTCGGGCGCACCGTTCAGATTTGCGATACGGGAATAAGCCCCGGCTCGGGGGTAGGAAACACAAGAAGCCGCATAGATAAAGAGTCTGTGGGATACCCGGTCATCTCTGTCGGCGTACCTACCGTCGTTGATGCGTACACTCTCGCAAGGGACGTCGTGAAAAAGAGTGAAAACGAGCCGGACGAGCTGAATGAACAGGATGAAAACGGCGAGATTGAACACGTCTGCGAAAATATGATGGTCACGCCAAGGGAGATAGACGTAGTTGTCGAAAGGGCGTCAAAGCTTATAGCTCTCGCTATAAATTGCGCGCTCCAGGCGTCGCTTTCCACCGAAGAACTTTTAGGTCTTATGTAGCGAATATCGGAAGCTCTCCTCTCATAGTATTTATTGTTGTTAGGAGGAGATACCGTGAAAGGCTTCGCCCGCTTTACCGCGACCCTTTTATGCGCGGTTCTGTGTTTTCTGTTTCTTTTTACAGCCTTGTCGGATAAGGCGAAAATAGGAACAAGCTTATCGCCCGTTGCGCTTGCCGTAGTCGGAGCGTACTCGCCTTTGGAATACGCAAACACTGTTATCGGCGAGCTGTATACGGACGAGGAAGCCGCCGAGGTAAGGCGGACATCGGCAGTGCTGACCCTATTGGGGTTCGGCGCGGGCAGGGAGGAAATAAGCTCTCTCGCGTATGTCAGCAAAGATATTGCCGAAATGATAGAGAACAGCGCCGTGATGTACGCTTCTTTTAAAAAGAGCGGGGATATTTTGGAGGAGAATTTGTCCTCGAGAAAAGCCAATACGGTATATAAAGCGGTTTCGGTAAACGATACGGTGTCGGGACAAAAAGTCGATATAGCCGCACAGCTTGACGGCAGCCTGAACTTAGAAGGATTTGACAAGAAAAAGCCCTGTATTCTGATTTATCACACCCATACGACAGAGGGCTTCGAGATATTAGATACGGGCTGGTATTCAAACGATTATAATTCAAGGAGCAAGGATACGACAAAAAATATAGTGCGCGTCGGAGAGGAAATCGCCCGTATATTGACGGACAAGGGTTTTACCGTGATACACGATAAGACTGTCCATGACGCCTCGTACAGCGGCTCGTATAACCGCTCGGCAAAGACGGTGGACAAATGGCTGGAGGAGTACCCATCGATAATACTTTCGCTCGACGTTCACAGGGACGCAATACACTACGACGGGAAAATTAAATCAAAGCCGACAGCCGTGATAGACAATAAAAAAGCGGCTCAGATAATGATTATCGCGGGCTGCGAGAGCGGCAGCGTTACGGATTTTCCGAACTGGCGCGACAACCTTAAATTTTCCTGCAAGCTTCAGGAAACGGCACAGGAGCTGTACCCGGGACTTATGCGCCCGATTTTTTTCTGTGAGCGTAAGTATAATATGAACATGACAAGATATTCAATGCTTTTAGAAATGGGGACGGACGCCAATACCCTTGACGAGGCGGTTTATTCGGGCAGACTTATAGGCAGCGCGCTGGCAAGTATGCTTGACGGGCAGCTGCAAAAGCAAACCGAACACTAACCTGCAACTTGCAATTCGCAACGTGCAACTTAAATAACGGGGGATATAAAATGGGTAAATCCGAAAAAATTATAAGAGCGTTTATTTTAGCGAGTATTTCGGGGATACTCGCCGCGGGTCTTTTATGCTGCGTCATAGTGGCTGGCGAAAATACGGAGAGCATTTTGCGCGGAACGGATAAGGAAACCGTTTCGTATGACACGCACGGAAAAAATCCTTTTGATTTTCTTAAAGATATATGGTAAAATCAAGGAAACAAAAGAGGATAGGATGATATTGATGGATTTTAAACCGTGCGACAAGCAGGGGACGCTCGAAGGCTACGCGGTTGTCCGCTCGTGCGACAAGAAGAACGCCAAGAACGGCTCTGTGTTTCTTGATATAGTCCTTTCGGACAAGTCGGGCGAAATTTACGCGAAGCTTTGGGACTACAAAGAGGGCGTTCAGCCGATGCCGGAGGTCAACACGCTTGCAAAGGTTAGGGGCGTCATTCAGCAGTTCAACAACGCCGACCAGTTTATAATACAGCGGATACGCCCCGTTTCGGAGAGCGACGGTGTGGATGTTCGGGATTACGTCAAGTCTTCCGATTACAGCGGAGAGGATATGTACGCGGAAATCAAAAGAATAGCCGGAGCTTTTAAGGACGAGGAGCTTAAACGGCTTGTTTTGTCAATTCTTGAGGAAAACAGAGAAAAGCTTTTGTATTTTCCGGCGGCATTCAGGCTGCACCACGCGATAAACGGCGGGTTGCTGTATCATACGCTTTCGGTTGTAAGGCTCGCCGAGGCGGTATGCGAGATTTATACTTACATAGACAGGGAGCTTTTACTGACGGGCGCGATTATACACGACATCTGTAAGCTTTCGGAATTCAACGTCAACTCGACCGGACTCGCGGATGGCTACACCGAAAAGGGCGAGCTTGTGGGTCATCTTGTTATGGGCGCCGTGCTTATCAGCGAAAAGGCGAAGGAACTGGGGATTAAGGAGGAAACGGCGACGCTGCTTCAACATATGATAATCTCACACCACGGTATACCCGAATACGGCGCGGCGGTAAGGCCGGCGTTTATCGAAGCCGACCTGTTGGCGCAGCTTGACCTGCTTGACGCTCAGATGTACGAGATGGCCCAGGCGCTTTCGGCAGTCGAGCCGGGCGGTTTTACGAATAAGCTCTGGGCGCTTGACAACAGGAAGCTGTACAACCACGGAAGAACCGCCGTTTTCCCTTACGCCAGGCTTAATATTAAGGAGGAAATCGAATGAGAAATCACGAAGTGACAAAGCCGAGGAAGCTGCTTGGCGAAGACGGCTCCCTCGCCGAGCCGGGCTGGTCAAAATCCCTTATTCAGCAATACAGCCGTAAGGACATCAAAGTGCCGAAATTTAAGATTAAAGAGTGGGACTACTATCTGGTATTGTCGCCCTCGTTTGATTTCGGCGCCGCGTTTACCATATCGGACAACGGGTATTTTGGGCTTCAATCCGTTACCCTGTTTGACTTTTCAAAACCTTGGGAGCATACTCAAACCGTACTTAACGCCTTTCCGATGGGCAAGCTCGCCCTGTCGCCGACCTCCGAAAAAGGAAACTCCGTGTATAAAAGCAAACGTCTTAATATGGAGTTTTTGATATCGGACGGGCAGCGCAGGATAGTCTGTGATTACAAGAAATTTTACGAGGGCAAGACCTTCGAGTGCGACATAACTCTCGAACAGCCTAAAATGGATACGATGGTCATAGCCACTCCGTGGAAGGAAAAGAAAACCGCTTTTTATTACAATCAGAAAATCAACTGTATGAGGGCTTCGGGAGCTATAAAATTTGACGGCAGGGAATACGTATTCAATCCCGAAACGGATTTCGGAACGCTTGACTGGGGCAGGGGAGTCTGGACTCATGACAACACCTGGTACTGGGGTTCCGGCAACGGGATTATTGACGGAAAACCGTTCGGCTTCAACATAGGCTACGGTTTTGGCGATACTTCCGCCGCCTCGGAAAATATGCTGTTTTACGACGGCACGTGCCATAAGCTTGACGACGTGACCTTCAACATCCCAAAATCAGGCTATATGGACAAGTGGACATTTACGTCGAGCGACGGACGGTTTGAAACCGATTTCGTCCCCATCCTCGATCGGGCCGCGAAAATAGACGCAAAGCTCATTGCTACCGATCAGCATCAGGTATTCGGCAAAATGAGCGGTACGGTAATTCTCGATGACGGCACAAAGCTTGAGATAAAAGATTTGCTGTGCTTCGCGGAGGACGTACATAATAAGTATTGAGGAAACAGCTTTGAAGTGGACACAAATAAGTATAAGCGTCCCTGTGTCACGGCTTGAAGACGCGGGCGGGGTTGCTCATATGACTATGCCTTACGGTATATATATCGAGGATTACAGCGCTCTCGAGGAAGAGGCTTATGAAATTGCGCGCACCGATCTTATTGACGAGAAGCTTCTTCAAAAGAACAGGGAGAACGCGGTAATTCATATCTACATTTCACCGCAGGACAATCCGGACGAAGCCGCCGCCTTTATAAGGGATAGGCTGACAGCTTCGGGAATACCGTACTCGGTTGAAACGGCAGTATGCGAAAGCGCGGATTGGGCTGACGGATGGAAGAAGCATTACAAGCCCGTTTTTATAGGAGAAAGGCTTGTTATCTGCCCCGCGTGGATTAAGCTCGGCGACAGCAAGGGCAGGAAAGTACTGCTTATGGAGCCGGGCGCGGCGTTCGGCTCGGGGACGCATGAAACGACGCGCCTATGTTTACAGGCGCTCGACGGCGTGATAAAAAACGGCGACACGGTTCTTGACGTCGGCTGCGGCAGCGGAATTCTTTCAATAGCCTCTCTGCTTTTCGGAGCGAAAGAGGCGTTAGGGGTGGATATAGACGCTCACGCGGTCAAAACGGCGCGCGAAAACGGGTTGCTTAACGGATTTTCACAGCCGCAATTTACCGTAATACAAGGCAGCCTTACGGAAAAAGTGAAGAAGAAATACGGCGTAATCGCCGCTAATATTGTCGCCGACGTTATACTTGATTTTTGCTCGGACGCGTTTTCTCTAACCGAAGACGGCGGAGTATTTATAACGTCCGGAATTATTGACGCCAGGGAAAAAGAGGTAGCCCACGCGCTCGAAAAAACGGGCTTCAAAGTGAGAGAAAGGCTTTATGAGAAGGGTTGGGTATGCCTTGTCTCGGAAAAAGTGTAAATAGTTTCTAATATCATATAAACAGGCATAAACTGTACAAGAAGCTTTTTAAGGAGTGTCGATATGAAAAGGTTTTTGTGCGCGGTTTATGCCGTAATTTTGCTGTTTTCGTTTTCCGTTCAGGGGTATGCCGACCAAAACGCTTTGATGGGAAGCGGAGAAGAGAATGTCGGAGTCATCAATATAAAGTCGGCTCAGGCGGCGTCCTCTGTCAATACGCTTCCGTTTGAGATTGACGCGGTAAGCGCTGTTCTTATCGAGGTAAGCTCCGGAAAGGTGCTGCTTGAAAAGAACGCGGATGAAAAACTTTATCCCGCGTCCATAACCAAGATAATGACAATGCTGTTAGTCGCAGAAGCTATTGACTGCGCGAAAATAACGCTTGAGGACAAGGTGGCGGCGAGCGCCAACGCCTGTTCAAAGGGCGGCTCTCAAATCTGGCTCGAGGAGGGCGAGATAATGAGCGTCCACGAGCTTTTCAAAGCTGTTGCGGTAGGAAGCGCGAATGACGCCGCCACGGCTTTGGGCGAATATGTCAGCGGAAGTGAAACGTCATTTGTCAGCGCGATGAACGCGCGCGCCGCCGAGCTTGGAATGAAAAACACGCATTTTGACAACGCGACGGGGCTTGACGACACATCGACCACGCATCTGACGACGGCAAGGGATATCGGTATAATGTCAAGGGAACTGTTAAAGCATCCGTTTGTCGAGGAATATACGACTATCTGGATGGACAGCCTGAGAAACGGTGAAACAGAGCTTGTCAACACAAATAAGCTTGTCAGGTTTTACAGCGGGACGACGGGGCTTAAAACAGGTACGACTTCTAAGGCGGGTCATTGTGTTTCGGCTTCCGCCCGACGTGACGGGCTTCATCTCGTAGCGGTTGTTTTGGGCAGCAAGGACAGCACAAAACGATTTGAAGCCGCAAAGTCGATGCTCACATGGGGTTTTTCAAACTATACGCTCCTGCAGCCGCAAATTAACGAGGAGCAGATAACCGGCGTTACCGTATGGTATGGCGCAAGGAACACGGTTATTCCCGAGGTACCGAAAATCAGCCCCATACTTGTCCTCAAAGGCAAGGAGGGGGAAGTAACCTCTGAAATCAGTATAAACGAAAACGTTGAGGCGCCGGTGGAACAGGGGCAGACGCTTGGCTCCTTAAAATTTTTGTCCGGCGGCGAAATAATAGCAGAATACAGCCTGATTTCGCCGTGCGCCGTAAAGCGTCTGACGTTTTTATCCTGTGTTTCGCGGATTTTGCGTTTTTTAGCCGCGGGAACCGCGGGGGATGTATAAATTGTTAAAATAAAACAAATTTTGTTTTGATGTATTGAATTATTACGCCCGATATTGTACAATACAATAGAGGTGATTAACTTGGGTGTGACACTCGATACAAAATATATCGAAGCTTTCATTTCCCGCGCCGATATTGACGCTGTAAAAGGCAGGGCTGTAAACGCCGCCAATCTGCTGAGCAGCGCAAAGGGCGCGGGCAATGATTTTCTCGGCTGGCTGAGACTCCCCGAGGATTATGACAGAGAGGAATTCGCGAGGATTAAAAAGTGCGCCTCCAAAATAAGAAGCGACAGCGATATTCTTATAGTGATAGGAATAGGAGGCTCATACCTCGGGGCGCGGGCAGCTATCGAGTTTTGCGCTTCAGCGAATTACAACCAATACGGCAAACCCAAAATTTTCTTTGCGGGAAACACAATAAGCCCGTCCGCGCTGTCTGAAATCACCGGTTTCTGCGAGGGGGCGGATTTTTCCGTAAACGTTGTGTCAAAATCGGGGACAACTACGGAGCCGATGCTCGCCTTTCGCGTGTTTAAAGAGCTGTTGGAGAAGAAGTACGGCAAAAAGGGAGCGGCGCGCAGAATTTACGCCACGACTGATAAATCAAAGGGCAGCCTCAAAGCTCTCGCCGTGCGCGAGGGTTACGAAACCTTTGTAATTCCGGACGATATCGGCGGACGGTATTCGGTGCTGACAGCCTGCGGCTTGCTTCCTGTCGCCGCCGCGGGCATAGATATTGATAAAATTATGGCGGGCGCTTTCGATATGATGAGCGAGCTTGACAATAATGACTTTGAAACAAACGGCTGCTGCCGCTATGCGGCTTTGCGCAACATCCTTTACGAAAAGGGGAAAAGCGTTGAGATGATGGTGTCTTACGAACCGGATTACGCGATGATGAACGAGTGGTACAAGCAGCTTTTCGGCGAGAGCGAGGGCAAGGACGGCAAGGGAATTTTCCCGTCTTCGGCGGTTTTTTCCACAGACCTGCATTCGCTCGGTCAGTTTATTCAGGAGGGTAAAAAGGTTTTATTCGAAACGGCTGTGATTTTCGATAAACCTAAAAAAGACCTTATTATCGGATTTGACGGGGAAGACTCCGACGGGCTTAATTTCGTAGCCGGAAAAACTATGGATTTTATAAATAAAAAAGCGTTTACAGGAACGGTTTTAGCCCACGCGGACGGCTCGGTGCCGAACATTGTTTTAAGATTGCCTAAAATGGACGAATACGGGTTCGGCTGCCTCGTGTATTTTCTTGAAAAAGCGTGCGCGATTTCGGGTTATATGCTCGGAGTCAATCCTTTTGATCAGCCCGGCGTTGAAAGCTATAAAAAGAATATGTTCGCCCTGTTGGGAAAAAATGGGTATGAGCAGTTAAAGGCAGAGCTTGAAAGACGAATAAATTAAATTTAAGTTGCAGGTTGGAATTTACAAGTTGCAAGTTTTGGGAGGGCTTCGTCCTCGCCTAATGTGCTCTAATAAATAAAATAAAAAATTTGGGGGTTATTATTATGGTTTCGTTAATAATAGGCAATAAGGGTTCCGGAAAGACAAAGCATCTCATAGAGCTTATAAACGAGGCTGTCGAAAAGTCTGACGGCAACGTGGTATGTGTGGAAAAGCAGCCGAATTTAAGGTATAACGTGACATACAGGGCAAGACTCGTTGATACGGACAGATTTGGCGTAGCGGGAACCGACGCTTTTTACGGTTTTTTAAGCGGTATAATCGCTTCCGACCACGATATTACGGAGATTTTTATTGACGCCACCTTGAAGATAGTCGGAGGCGGCGATTTAGAAACGTTCGCCGACTTGCTTGAAAAGATTGACGGACTCAGCCGCGAGAGCGAGGTTCATTTTGTGATGACCGTTTCCGCGGGACTTGAAGAAATACCCGAACGGGTTTTTGAATTTGCCGAAAAGATTTAGTTTTTTCTTGACAAACATTATAATTGATAATATAATAACTCCTGCGCCTTGATGGAGGAAAGGAATGACATATGGTTATTGACCTTGAACCGATTTTTAATAACGAAGGGATGTCGGTTTCATTCGATTATACCATTGATCTGTCAAAGCTTTCACACGGTGGCGTTTGTCCGCTCGGGCAGCCTGTCAGAATTTTCGGGTGCGTCAGAAATACAACGGGTATCGTAAGCGCGCAGGCTCAGGCAAGGTTTACTTACGAGGCGCTTTGCGACCGCTGCGCCAAAGGGGTGTCAAAAGAGTTCACCCTGCCGATTATTCACGGAATTAGACGCCCTCCGGCAGACGAGGGAGAAGACAGCGGCGATTATATCACGCCGGAGGATATGCGGCTTGATTTTGACGCCGTGGCATTAGAGGATATAGTTTTAAGTCTTCCGAGTAAATTTTTATGCAAGGAGAGCTGCAAAGGGCTTTGCCCCGTATGCGGCTGCGACCTCAACACAGACCAATGCAATTGTAAAAAGCCTGTTGACCCGCGTCTTGAGGGCTTGTTGCAGTTTTTGGAATAAACAACGATTTGTCATATAAGGGGGTTTGGGCGCAATGGCTATTGCACCTAAGAGAAGAATATCCAAAGCGAGGCGTGACAAGAGAAGATCAAGCGTTTGGAAGATGGACGCTCCGCAGCTTGAGAAATGCTCCAAGTGCGGAAGCTTAAAGAAATCTCACAGAGTTTGCACATCCTGCGGTTACTACAACGGCAGACAGGTTTTACAGGTTGAGGAATAAAATTCTTTAAAAGCTTTGGGCGGTGAAGATTTCTTCTCCGCCTTTTGTGGGTTTTATAGGGGAAACAATAGTCTTCACAAGGGAGTGAGCGCCGTTATGACAAAGCCCGTTGTGGCGATTGTCGGAAGACCGAATGTCGGAAAATCGACTCTTTTCAATAAGCTGATCGGAAAACGCGTTTCGATAGTGGACGACACGCCGGGCGTCACGCGCGACAGAGTTTTCGGCGACTGCGAATGGTGCGGTTATCATATGCTGCTTGTGGATACAGGCGGCATAGAGCCGTATTCGGACGACGAAATGCTCTCTCAAATCAGAGCGCAGGCGCAAGTAGCGATAGACAGCGCGAGCGTTATCATATTTGTTGCAGACCTGCGCTCGGGCGTTGTCGCCACCGATGAGGAAATCGCCTCAATGCTTATAAAAAGCGGGAAACCGATTGTTCTGTGCGTTAATAAATGCGACACGGTAGGAGAAATGCCGGCTGATTTTTACGAATTCTATAATCTCGGGTTGGGCGACCCTGTCGCCGTTTCATCGGTTCACGGTCACGGGACGGGCGACCTGCTCGATGAGGTTGCGGCTCATTTCCCGAAAAACGATTATGACGCGGACAGCGAAGGCGAAATCATTCCCGTCGCTGTAATAGGCAAGCCAAACGTCGGAAAAAGCTCTCTGGTCAATAAGATTATCGGCGAGGAGAGAATGATAGTCACCGACATAGCGGGAACGACAAGGGACGCCACGGACAGTTATGTGGAAAACAGCTTCGGCAAGTTTATGTTTATAGATACCGCCGGACTGCGCAGAAAATCAAAGGTATATGACAGTATTGAGAGGTACAGCGTTCTGCGAACCGATATGGCTGTTGACAGGGCGAGGGTTTGCGTTATAATGATTGACGCGCTTGAGGGCTTTACCGAGCAGGACAGCAAGGTTGCGGGCAAGGCGCTCCAGGCGGGCAAGGGCTGTATTATTTGCGTCAATAAGTGGGATGCATATGAAAAGGACGGTAAAACGATGGACGCCTACCGTAAAAGGCTGTCTGTCGATTTCTCGTTTATGAGCTTCGCGCCCATTATTTTTATTTCCGCCAAGACCGGTCAGCGTATCGACAGGCTCTTTGAGCTTATCAAATATGTGGACGCCCAGAACTCAATGCGTATTAAAACGGGTCAGCTCAACGAGATACTTGCGTCCGCCGTTTTGAGAGTGCAGCCCCCTACGGACAAGGGCAAAAGATTAAAGATTTTCTATATTACACAAGCCTCGACAAGACCGCCGACATTCGTCTGTTTCGTAAACAGCAAGGAGCTTTTTCATTACAGCTATCAGCGATATATCGAAAACCGGATACGCGGCGTATTCGGGCTTGAGGGTACGCCGATACGCTTTGTAATACGGGAAAGAGATAAATAACGGCATTTTCCTTGACTGTCCGTCAAAACTTTCTGTTTTTGACGGACATTTTTTGACTTTTAAATTATAAAAATATCCTTATTATTGAAAAAGATAGGGTATATTTTTACGTTTATCGGGAACAATATAAGAAAGGACGGTTACATATGCCGCTGACAGTTAAAAAACAGGGCGAAGCGCTTATAGCGTCAATACGGGGCGACGTCGACCATCACAGCGCGCTTGCGCTAAGAAACGGGATAGACGAGGCCATATCGCGTTTCAGACCCAAAACGCTGGCTCTCGACTTTTCCGAGGTAACTTTTATGGACAGCTCGGGAATTGGGCTTGTTTTAGGACGTTACCGCAATATATGCTCATACGGGGGAGAGCTTGAGCTGCGCGGTCTTTCACTCAGGTATATGAAAATAATGAAGCTTTCCGGAATTGAAAAAATCGCGAAAATTAAAGGGGGTGAGGAGAATGCGAAAGCCGCAAAATGAGATGAGGCTGACGGTAAAAAGCTACTCTGTAAACGAGGGCTTTGCGAGAGTCGCCGTCTCGGCGTTCGCGGCGCAGATAGATATGACCTTAGAGGAGCTCAGCGACATTAAAACGGCGGTAAGCGAAGCCGTGACAAATTCGATAGTGCACGGCTACGGGAACAGCATAGGAAATATCTACATAACCTGCGGCATATATGACGATAATATAATCAGGATTAGAATTCGTGACAACGGCTGCGGTATTGAGGATATTAAGAGAGCTATGGAGCCGATGTACAGCTCGCTGGGAGGCGACAGGGCGGGACTCGGCTTCTCTGTTATGGAGTGCTTTACGGACAAGCTCAAGGTTCGTTCAAAGCCGGGCAAGGGTACGACGGTCATTCTTGAAAAGCGAGTCAGTATTAAATGTTAGCGAAGGCTTCCGGCGAGCGCAACGCTCTTATTGAAAACAATTTAGGGCTTGTAACTCATGCGCCAAGAGGTTTAAGGGGAAAGGCGTCGAGTATGACGATTTATTTCAGGCGGGCTGCGTGGGTCTCGTAAAAGCTGCCGGCTCCTTCGACAAATCGAAAGGATTTGCGTTTTCGACATACGCGGTACCCGCCATACTCGGCGAGATAAAACGCATATTCCGCGATGGGGGAAGCGTAAAAATAGGACGCGCCCAAAAGGAAAAAGCTTTAATGCTGCTGCGTTTGAAAGACGAGTTTACAAAAACAAAAGGCGAAGAGCCGTCCCTGTACGAGCTTTCAGAGCAAGCCGGTCTGCCGCCTTTCGAGACGGCGCAGCTGCTTAACGCCATTATCTCTCCGATGTCGCTTACGGTTTACGACGACGAAGGGGAAAACGAGCGTCAGATGGATATACTCGGATTTGACCCGCGGGAGGAAATTACGGACAAGCTGTCGCTTTACGCGTGTATAGAGCGCTTACCGCTGGACGAGGCAAAAATAATCCAACTGAGATATTTTAACGGGCTGACACAGACGCAGGTAGCGAAATTACTGTCTATATCGCAGGTTCAGGTGTCGAGGAAAGAAAAGGCAATATTAAAAAAATTAAGAGGCGTTTTATAAATTTACCGGCGGATTTCCGCCGGTAAAATTGTTACAAAAAAAGAACAAACGCCTTTTTTTATTGCATTTTATACGAATTTATGGTAAAGTTACTGTGCGAAATTGCGTATTATAAGGGGCGGTATTTTTGTGATTAAAAGAGCAAATGATATGAAAAGTGAGATAAAAGTTAATATGCGCGGCGGAGACGGCGAGATAACGCTCACAACAGTGCTTGACAAAGGAGAGTATAAAGGCGGCGCCCGTCTTGTCGCCACGATAACGCTTGAAAAAGGCTGTTCGATTGGCGAGCATATCCACGAGAACGAGGAGGAGATGTTCCTTGTTTTACAGGGCGTCGCGACATACGGCGACAACGGCGAGACGGTTACGCTCAATAAGGGCGACGCATGCCTTTGTCTTAACTCGCAAAAGCACTGGCTCAGAAACGACGGCGACGAAACGCTTGTTGTAGCCGCTGTAATACTGACATATTGACGGTAACGGCTGTTTATAAGAGTTGTTAGGCAAACACTTTACAATATTCACGGAAAGGACGGTAACGATGGTTTATCTTTTTTTAGCGGAAGGCTTTGAGGAGGTCGAGGCAATAACCGCGATAGACTTTTTAAGGCGCGCGGGCGTTAAGGTTACGACGGTTTCTGTCGGCGGCATCGCGGCGCGCGGCGCGCACGGAGTTTTAATCGAGGCGGACACTCTGTCCGAAAGACTGCCTCTCAATGATGAAACCCAGGGAGTTATTCTTCCGGGCGGCAGCTTAGGCACCCAAAACCTGAAAGCGTCCGAGGATGTAGAAAAAGCGGTAACATTCTGTTATGAAAACAACAAAATTATAGCGGCAATCTGTGCCGCGCCGACTGTTCTTGCCGGATTGGGAATGCTCGAGGGCAAGAAGGCTGCCTGTTATCCGGGCTTGGAGGGCGAGATGGCGGGCGCCGAAGTGGTATCTGACAGCGTTGTCGTATGTGATAACATCGTTACGGGAAGAGCCGCGGGTGTTTCTTGGGAGTTTGCCGCGGCGATTGCGCAATTATTAGTGGGAAAGGAAAAAACCGATGCCGTTTCGGAAAGTATTCAATGGAACAAATCTTAGATATAAGACCCGTTAAGGCAAAGCTTCGAAGCGAGCTTAAAAATAAGCGAACTGCGATGCCTTTATCCAAAAAGTATATACTTGACAGAAAAATTCAAAACAGGCTGATGAACCTATGGGCTTTCAGAGAGGCGTCCGCCATCCTCACCTATGTTTCGACGCCTATCGAGGTTGATACAAGGTATTTGATAGACTGCGCGCTAAAATCGGGCAAAACCGTCGCCGTTCCGAAATGCGAGGGCGGGGAGCGAAAGATGAGTTTTTATATTATAGAAAGTCTTAACGAGCTTGCGCCGGGTACCTTCGGGGTACTCGAACCTATTTCACAGAACAAAGCGCCTTTCACGGACTATAACGGTTCTTTATGTATTGTGCCCGGCTTTTCTTTTGACAGGCAAGGCTTCCGTTTAGGCTACGGAAAGGGATATTATGACAGGTTTTTAAGAGAATATACGGGCGTTACCGTAGGCATATGCTATAACGACAGCGTTAAGCAGCGCTTGCCGCACGGAAAATATGACAAAGCCGTGCATATGCTGGTGACAGAAAAAGAAACTTTCAGCAATACCGAAAAAGGGTGAAGCCGATTATGAGTGATAAGAAAAAGAATAAAAA
>CAZQXZ010000019.1:0-10207 GCA_964597515.1 uncultured Eubacteriales bacterium
AAAGATAAATCTTTCAAACGGGAACTTTTGTCCTTTTACATCGTAGGTGAAGATGTAAATCGGCTTCGCCGAACGGACAAAACTTCCGCCTCGCAGCGAAAGGATGGTCATAATAATGCTTGATTTACTCAAAGAGCTTTGCAGTATATACGCTACCTCCGGCGACGAGAAAAGAGTCGCTGAGTATATAATTAACAGGATTAAAGATATTTCGGGCGTGACGTACAGCGTTGACGCGCTGGGAAGCGTTATCGCGTTTAAGAAGGGGAAAGCGGCGCCGAAAAACTCGGTTATGCTCGACGCCCATATGGATGAAGTAGGATTAATCGTTACGGATATCGACGAAAAAGGCTATATCAGATTTGCGGCGGTTGGCGGGATTGACGAGTCGGTGCTGCTCGGCAGGAAAGTTGTCGTCGGCGAAGGGTTTACAGACGGCGTTATTGGGCTTTTGCCCGTTCATCTGCTCGACGCGCAGACCCAAAAAACGCTGCCGCCCATAAAAGAAATGTTTATTGACATAGGAGCGAACAGCAAGGAGCAGGCGTATGAATATGTTTTGCCGGGCGACTTCGCGTATTTTTATTCGGAGTTTATAGAATTTGGAGACAATAAAATCAAGTGCCGCGCGATTGACGACCGTTTTGGCTGTGCCGTGATGCTTAAAATAATTGAACAGCCGCTTGAATTTGATACATGGTTTTCCTTCTCGGTTCAAGAGGAGGTGGGTACGAGGGGCGCGGCGGTTACGGCGTTTTCCGTAAATCCCGACTGTTCGGTAATCATTGAGGCCACCACAGCCGCCGATATAATAGGAGTAGAGGGCGCAAGCAGGGTCTGTGTTCAGGGCGAGGGTCCCGCCGTCTCGTTTATGGACAGGACTACGGTTTATAATAAAGAGCTTTACAGACAGGCTATAGAAGCGGCGAGGGCGAAGGGCGTCAAATGCCAGATTAAGACGCTTATCGCGGGCGGCAACAACGCGGGAGCCATTCATAAGAGCCGCTGCGGCGTAAAGACGCTTACCGTATCGCTTCCGTGCAGATATATCCACAGCGCGGCAAGCGTCGCCGATATGCGGGACGTGGAAGAAACCGTAAAATTCGTCGAAGCCGTCTTGCCGATGCTATGGAGTGAGTAAAGGAAAAAGTTATGAATGAGTTTAATATTAACGAAAATGTTCTGCGTCTTTCAGAGGTCGCCCGGCAAAGGTGCGCGGGCGCTTTTTCTAAAATAGAGGAAATAACCGAATACAACCAAAACGCCGTATTGAAAGCGTTTATTGACAACAAAATCAGCGAAACGCATTTTATCGCGTCCACGGGCTACGGCTACGGCGACAGAGGCAGGGAGGCTCTCGGCAGGCTTTGGGCTGATATAATGAAGTGCGAGGACTCGCTTGTCCGGTACAGCTTCGCGAGCGGCACGCACACGCTTTGCGTAATGCTGTTCGGGATTTTGCGCCCGGGGGATACGGTGCTTTGCGTAACCGGAGCGCCGTATGATACAATTCACCCGGTGTTTGGGATAAACGGGAAAAACGGCGGCGGTTCGCTTAAAGATTTCGGCGTAAGGTATGCGCAGATTGATTTGACAAAAAGCGGAGAAGTCGATTTTGACGCGCTCCTGAAAAAGCTGAAAAATGAAAAGATAAACGCCGTGTATATCCAGCGTTCAAGCGGTTACACGCTTCGCGCGCCGCTGACGGATGAAAAAATCGGCGAAATCGTTAAAACAGTAAGAGAATATTCGGACGCCGCCGTGATGCTCGACAACTGTTACGGAGAGTTTACGGAAAAATCCTCGCCCGCGCAAAAAGGAATAGATATTATGGCTGGCTCGCTCATAAAAAACGCGGGCGGCGGCATAGCGAGATGCGGCGGATATATCGCGGGAAAGGGGAAATATGTGGAGCTTTGCGCTCAGCGTATGACCGCGCCCGGAGTGGGACGGGAGATAGGCGCCACGTTAGGGTCTAACAGGGAGCTTTTTATGGGGATTTTCAACGCGCCGCACGTCACGGGCGAGGCGTTGAAAACCGCCGTGTTCGCGGCGGCCCTATTCGGGGAGATGGGGTATAAAGCCTCGCCCTCGCCGGAGGAGGCGCGCCCGGACATCATTCAGAGCATACTTTTGGGTAATCCGGAAAAGCTGACGGCGTTTTGCGAGGGGCTTCAAAGCGGCTCTCCGATAGACAGCTTCGTAAATCCCGAACCGGCTTCAATGCCCGGGTACGACAGCAAGGTGATTATGGCGGGGGGTACGTTCACTCTCGGCTCGTCCATTGAGCTTTCGGCGGACGCGCCGCTTCGCGAGCCTTACGCCGTATGGCTGCAAGGCGGTCTGAATTACCACAGCGCCAAAACTGCGGTCATGCTCGCCGCGAGCCGCGTTATGGAATGCGGGGAATAATTCGGTTTTTATGTATTTTTTAAGTTCCTGATTAATGTTGCATACTGTATATATCTATGATAATATATAAAAAACATATAAATTTGGATGGAAAAAATGAACCCTTTAATAAAATGGCCAGGCGGCAAATCAGGTGAAATCAATAAAATAGAACAATACATTCCCGAACACCAAAGATATTTAGAGCCGTTCTTTGGAGGCGGGGCTTTGTTTTTTTATTTAAAACCAAAAAGAGCTGTTGTCAATGACATATCTTCTTCGCTTATCGATTATTACGGTCTTATAAAAGCTCAGGATAAAAAATTGCGCGAATTGCTTTTATGTTACAATAACAGTTTATTAAACATTTATAAAATATGCGGTGATAACTATAGTGAAATATTAAACATGTACTCGATTTTTTTGAAAAACGAAATCGATAAGACGCAGCTTGGCGTAAAAGTATCTGATATGACATCAAGATTAATTGATAAAATAAACTCAGGATTTACGGAAAAACTGCTTCTTGATGAAATGAAATTTATAGCTTCTATAAACGAAATGGTCGTTGATAAAATACAGCGAACCGTCAAAAATAATGAGAAGAGGCCTCTTTCGGACGAAGACCTCAAAAACAACCTTATTACAGGATTTATAAGCGGATACTATATGTATTTTAGGGATGTATATAATGATATTAGGCTCAATCGCGTTGAAACGCCCTCGCCGCAATATAAGGCGGCAAATTTCTGCTTTATAAGGGAATACTGCTACGGGTCAATGTTCAGATATAACTCAAAAGGTGAATTCAACATTCCCTACGGGGGCATATCCTATAATACAAAGAATTTTAAAAATAAAATCGATAATATGTTTAATAAGAATGTCGCGGAGGTTTTTAAGAATACCGATATTCATTGCGCTGATTTTGAGGTGTTTTTAAAACGTGCCAACCCTTGCGGTAGTGACTTTTTGTTTTTAGACCCTCCATACGATACCGATTTTTCTGATTATGAGGGGAGGGATTTTACCAGAAACGATCAGGAAAGACTCGCGCATTTGTTAAGAAAGACCGCCGCTCAGTTTATATTAATTATAAAAAACACGGACTTTATTAATAGCTTGTACAAGGAGCGCTTCAACATTGTTTCTTTTGACAATCAATATACATATAATGTTCGCAGCCGGAATGACCGAAGCGCGGAACACCTGATAATAACAAATCTCCCTGTAACTTCGTAACAGGGAGATTTCTTTTAACGTTTATCTGTTATCACTGCGGTTGTTAATTCGTTTTACCGCCGCGTTGTAATATGTTTCATCAATCTCGCATCCCGCAAATTTTCTGCCTAAATCCAATGCCGCTATACCGGTTGAACCTACTCCCATAAACGGGTCAAAAACGATATCATTCGGGTTGCTTGAAAGCTGAATAATGTGCTTGAGCAGCTTCACCGGTTTTTGGGTAGGGTGTTTAGGAGAGGTTAACCGTTCCGGAGACATACATATGGGACATTCGAAGAAATTATGCATCTCATTTTGTGTGGTAAAATTCCATTTATGCCCTTTGTTCCAAATACAAATAATCATTTCACAGCTATTTAGAAAACCATTTTTATAAATTTTGGGAGCGGGGTTTGTTTTGTGCCAAATAAAGAATTGAAAAGTATCAAATTCACTGTCAAATACCTCGTGCCACTTGCCCAAAAGATTATAGCTTGTAAATATGAATATATTTCCGTCGGGTTTCAAAATGCGCTTAAAATCATTAAGAAAGCGCCGCGGTTCCAACTCAATGTTATCCCAATTAGCTATATTGTTATTTAAAGCTTCCCGACCCGGTAAAGCAATGTTTCCCGTAGAGTATTGAGCGATATTATAAGGTGGGTCTGTAAGTATTAAATCTATGCAGTTATCGGGCATTGTTTTCATAAAGTCAAGGCAGTCGCCGTTTATCAGTCTTGTCATTTTATTGTTCACCGAGGCAATCGCTTATCATTGTATTGATACGTTTGCATAAGTTTATTTCATCCAGCGCTTCGCTGTATATTTTTATGAAATCGTTAAACAGAATACCGTCCGGAAGAATTCTGTTCCAAAAATCCGCTCCGATTAAAAACATCGACGGATAGTGCAGGTGCTTTTTTACGGCGCCCTTCCATGTATTGCCTTCGCCGTCTTTGTTATAAAGGGTGGAAAAATAGGCGTTGCAGTTTTCGATTCCCATATCAACATACAGCGTCAGCAGCTTTTCCACATTAGACGGGGCGTTTGAGCTGTCTAAATCGCCTCCCGCCTTTATCTCCGTTATGTTCCAGTCGTTTCCGTCAAAAAACGCGAGATCAACGGGTTTCAGATAAATTCCGTTTGTTCGGTATTTATCGGACAATGGAAGAAGTTCGGTTTTAATACTTTCAAGGGTTACACCGCTCTCCACCCTTGTTTTACCTTTGCCTTTTGCCGTGTTGTTAGCTCTGAAAGCCGATATTTCACCGCGCAAATTTCCGTTATTCGTATCAACGTCTGTTAAAACATATTGACCGTGAACGGATGACGCGTCTATGTCATTCGGAATGTTTCGGGGATTGACGACAGCAGGTACATTTTCTTCCCCAAATCTCAGACGGGCTATGCGTTTTGCGCAAGCTTCAATTGCAAATCCGCTTTTAGATTCAAAGCTGCTTACAAAAACCATATTAGCCGTAATGTGTTCGTCCATCTGATTGAGTAAAAAGTTATTGACCTTTTTTCTGTAGTTCACTATAAAATCAGCTTCAATCAGTTTGATGAGCCTTGAAAACTCATCTGTAACAATCGCTTTAATTTGTTCTTTCATTTTCAGACCCCCTTAAACAAATCTGAAAGAGTAACCTCGAGTCCGTTTGCGATTTTCTCAAGATTGTTAATTGCGATGTTACGTTTTCCGGCTTCCACAGAGGAAAAATATGTTCTGTCCATTCCGATTTTCAGAGCAAATTTTTCCTGGCTTAGACCTGTTTGTAACCGCAATTCTCTGATTCTGGTTCCGATTTTGTTTTGTATCATAAAAACACCCCTGTCCATATTAACGACATACGGTCAATATAACAACGGGTTATAAGTAACAGTAAGACTCTGTACAGTTAATAATATCTATAAAAAAACTCTCGTATTTATTGAATAAATCTCCTGTCTAATTCGCGTGAAATAGAATAAGACGATAAAAAATCCCGCCTGTTCCTTAGAATGGGCGGGGTTTATGTAGACACGGACGCTGTTTGTTATTTAACGCTGTACAGGATTTCGCCGTATGTCGGGTAAGGCCAGAAATCTTTGTCCACAAGGGCTTCGATTTTGTCGGCTGTGAGTCTTACGCCGCTCATCGCGGTGATGACGTTGTCGCGGTAGTACATAGCCGCCGCATCGTCGTTTATGCCAAGGTTTCTGACGGTTCTGGCGTTTTTCTCGAGCGTTTCAAGGCAAGCAAGCAAATCTGAGGACAGCGCGGAAAGCGTTTTGAGCAGGGTTTCCTCCGCTTTGACGCTGATATCGGGGCAAAAAGCCCTTTTTGCGTTGGCGGCTTCGGCGACAGCCTTTTGAAAACGGATAGCGGCGGGGAGGATACCCCTTCTCGCCATCTCAATCATTGTGCGCGCTTCAATGCGGATGCTTTTGCAGTATTCGTCAAGCAGTATGCCGCAGTGGGATTTAAGTTCCGACTCGGTCATTACCTTATGCTTTGCGAAAAGCTCGACATTTTTTTTGTCAAGAATATGAGGAACGGCGGCTGCCGTGCTGTCATAGCGCGAAAGCCCTCTGCGCACAGCCTCCTCCTTCCATTCGTCGGAGTAGTTGTTGCCGTTGAAGATAATTCTTTTATGCTCAAACAGCGTGTCTTTTATGACATTTGACAAATCGGTCGTAAAATCAGAACTGTTTTCAAGCCTGTCCGCCATGCGTCTTAAAGCTTCGGCGACAATTGTGTTGAGAACGGTATTCGTATCGGCTATCGACTGGCTTGAGCCGAGCATACGGAACTCAAACTTGTTGCCCGTAAACGCGAAGGGGGAGGTGCGGTTGCGGTCTGTCGTATCCTTGGGGAGCTTGGGAAGCACTTTCACGCCGATTTCAACCGCGTTTCTCTCCTTTTCGCGATACGAGCAGCCGGAGGCAATAGCGTCGATGATTTCCGTAAGTTCGTCGCCGAGAAACATTGATACAACGGACGGAGGAGCCTCGCCCGCGCCGAGGCGGCAGTCGTTGCCCGCGCCGGCTACGGAGATGCGAAGTAAATCCTGATACTCGTCTACGGCGAGAATAACGGCGGTGATAAACAGTAAAAAACGCGCGTTTTGCGACGGCGTGTCGCCCGGTTCAAGCAGGTTTGTCCCGCCGTTGGCAGACAGCGACCAGTTATTGTGCTTGCCGCTCCCGTTTATGCCGTCGAACGGCTTCTCGTGGAGCAGACATACCATTGAATGGCGGCTCGCGACGGTTTTCATCAGCTCCATTACGAGTTGATTATGGTCGGTTGCTATGTTGGCGGTAGTAAAAACGGGCGCCATTTCGTGCTGTGCCGGAGCGGTTTCATTGTGCTTGGTCTTTGATAGGATGCCGAGCTTCCAAAGCTCGCGGTCAAGGTCCTTCATATACTCGGATACTCTCGGTTTGATTTTGCCGAAGTAGTGGTCGTCAAGCTGCTGACCCTTGGGCGGCTTCGAGCCGAAAAGCGTTCTGTTGCAATATATCAGGTCGGGGCGTTTGTTGTATACGGATTTGTCAACAAGAAAATACTCCTGTTCGGGACCCACGGTTGTGACGACTTCCGACACGCCCGTTTCGCCGAACAGCGCGAGAATTCTTTTTACCTGCCTGTCAATCGCCTCCATGGAGCGAAGCAGAGGCGTCTTTTTATCGAGCGACTCGCCGCTGTATGAGAAAAAAGCCGTGGGGATGCAAAGAGAGCCGTCCTTAATGAAGGCGAAAGACGTCGGGTCCCACGCCGTGTAGCCCCTCGCCTCAAAGGTCGAGCGCAGCCCGCCCGTGGGCAGCGACGAGGCGTCAGGCTCGCCCTGCACAAGCATTTTGCCGGAAAACTCCATTGTGACCCTTCCGTTTTCGGCAGGCTCGATAAAGCTGTCGTGCTTTTCGGCGGTGACGCCGGTCATAGGCTGGAACCAATGCGTAAAGTGAGTCGCCCCGTTTTCGAGCGCCCACTCCTTCATCGCCTTCGCGATAACGTTGGCGTCTTCCAGTGACAAAGCCCTGCCTTCCTTAACTGTTTTCATAAGACTGCAGTATGTATCCTTTGGAAGGCGCGATTTCATTGTTTCCTCATTGAAAACCATAGAACCGAATATCTCCGGTATATCAACCAAAACGCTCACCCTTTCAGCCGAAAAATTACCCTGAAAATACAATTATGATAACATTCAAAAGGCGGGTTGTCAAGAAAACGCCGTCAGTTTTCGCGTTTGACTGCTGACGTCAATAAAAAAGAGCCTTTACCTCTCATAATAAGCGGTAAAAGCTCTCTTTATATAATTTTTCACTTATCCGAAAGGATTGAAGAAGGGCTCGGTTGTGGTCGTGTTCTCGCTTTCGGAATAACCCTTGTCCTCAATAAGCTTTACCTTTACGTCAAACGGTTTATTTATCGTATAGTTGCTGTTAATTCTGCATATTGTCAGCGTCAGCGTGTCGCCCACCTTCATATTGTCTATCATTTCAGGCAGGGTATTTGTAGAGGTCAGCTCTTTGCCGTTAGCTTTGATGATAAGGTCGTTGATTTGGACTCCCTTGCCGTTCAAATCGCTTTCCTTGTCAATTTCGCGTATGATAATGGAGCCGGAGGGAAGCCCGTTCGACTGAACGATGATGCTGTAAATCTGGCTTTGGGAGATAGAGCTGTACGATATGCCGAGCTTAGGCCTGTTTGTCACATAGCCGTGCAGGATTATCTCATCGACGACGGATTTCACAGTATTCACCGGAACCGAGAAGCCCATGCCCTCGTAATCCGTCTCCGCTATTTTTGACGAGTTAATTCCGATGACCTGACCGTATTCGTTTAACAGAGCGCCGCCCGAGTTGCCCGGATTGATTGCGGCGGTATGCTGAACACAGGGCTGGGAATAGCCTACGGCGCTGTCAACCGGTCTGTCAACCGCCGAAATCATACCCATTGTGAACGAGCCGAAGAACTCGGTTCCGCCCGGGTTGCCGATTGCGTAAACGGTCTGCCCGACGGCGACGCTTTTTATATCGCCGAACTCAGCTTTCGCAAGCCCGCTTTTTTCGACTTTCAAAACGCCTATATCCGTTTTTCTGTCATATCCTAAAACGGTGGCGTCAATGTCCGAGTTGTCGTCAAAACGAATTCGCAGGTTTGTTCCGTAATCGCTTATGACATGCGCGCAGGTGATAATGTATGTGTACTTGCCCGTAGAGTCCTCGCCCATGATAACGCCCGAGCCTTCACCCGCGAGGTTATTGTTTGAATAAACGAGCACGCCGACGTTTATGCTCTTAACCTTTTTGTATATGTCGGCGGCCGTTAAAGAGCCGCTCGAAACGCCCGAGGGGGTGGGTGTCGGTGAAATTGTTACCGAGGGACCGTCGGCGTCGCCTGTCGGCGCGGCTGCGTCTGACGAGCCGGTGACAATGGGTAAAAGCCCTTCGCCGTCCTTTATAGAATAGCCGATTGCTATCGAAGCGGTAACAAGGCAAACGCAAAGAGCGATTATAAAAATAGTCTTGCCTATTCTGTTTCCTTTTGCGGTTTTTTGGCTTTGACCGGGAAGCCCCCACTGCGCGCCCGTTTGATAAGCACTGCCGGGCGCAGAGGCGTAAGGATAGTTTTGAGGCTGCCCGTATGGCGGATAATAACGGTCAAAGCCGTGTTGCGGTGTTCCTTGCCGCTGTGCGTAAGGCGGCTGCTGAGCATTTTGAGACTGTGTGTACGCGCTGTATGAACGGTCATAAGGATATGCGCCGCCGCCCGCTTCTTCCTGCGGCGCGCTTTCTTTTTCATCGGGCAGCATATCAGAGGCGGTTATATCGGGTTCGGTAACTGTATCTTGCGTATCGGTATTGTTTTCATTTTCCGGAATGTTGTTATATTCATCCATAGTCATCGCTTCTCCTTTTCCTTCGTGTGTGCACAATAATAATATCATACACTAAAATTATGAACAAAATCGTAAATATCGGTAAAAAAACATTTAAAGTCAAAGTTTCGGGAGAACGACTGAAAACTCGGTAAATTCGTTTACGGTGCTTTTAACGTTAATGGTTCCCCCGTGCAGTTCTATTATGCTTTTTACGATATGCAGACCCAGCCCGACGCTTTTGGCGTCTGTGCTGCGGGATTTGTCAACCTTGTAAAACCTTTCAAGAACCTTAGCTATTTCATCCTCGGGTATTCCCTGACCGGTGTTGCGTATGGAAAAGAAAACATCTGACGGAGTTTGACGCGCGGCTACGGTGATTTCACCGTTGTTGTTTGTAAATTTGGCGGCGTTGTCAATTAGGTTATATATCATTTGATTGATCATATCCTTGTCGGCGCTTATAATCATCGGCTCCAGCGAGTCAAGTCCGTAAACGCTGACGCCTTTTTTCTCTATAATCTGTTCAAATCCCCAGAACACGCTCAAAATCATATTGGTAAAATCAAAGTTTTCGTATGCCAGCTCAACATTTCCGGTTTCAATTCTTGATATATTGAGCATTGTGTTTACGAGCTTTGAAAGCCTGTTGACTTCTACGCAGACAATGCCGAGATAGTGCTCATGCTTATCGTCCGGAATTGTGCCGTCAAGGATACCGTTTATAA
>CAZQXZ010000019.1:10217-17564 GCA_964597515.1 uncultured Eubacteriales bacterium
CTATTGTGGTCATCGGCGTTTTGAATTCGTGAGATACGTTGGCGACAAAGCTCCTCCGCGAGCTTTCAAGAGCTTCGAGCGACTTCGCCATAGCGTTGAAATCCGTTATCAGTCTTGTCAGCTCGTCGTTTCCTTTAAGGTGAACTCTGTAAGCGAAATCCCCCTGCGCGTAATGCTTTGTAGCCTCTGCCATCTCCCGCAGAGGTTTTGTAAACCTATCGGTAAATATATACACGGCAATAGATATTATGATTAACGAAAAGGCGGACGCCATCAAAAACATTCCGAGTATTCGCATAGCGAACGGCACAAGCTCATCCATAACCGGAGCGGTGGCGACGACTATTCCCGTTACGGTATCGCCCACTACCACAGGCTCAATAGCGACGGCGTGCGGATCGGCGTAGATGCCGTCAAGCGTGGAAAACAGGGCGTATCCGCCTTTCGATGCCTTCAAAACGGTGTTTTTACTTAGATTGTAATTATTGTGGAACAGGCAATGACCGCTGTCAGAAAGCGAAAAGTCGGGCGACAAAATGTCCTTGCAGAGAATGACCTCGCCGTTTAGGTTACACACAAAAATGTCGGCGCCGAGCGACTCGGATTTCTGGTCAAGCGAGTTGCATATGAGTATCGTCGCGCGCTCGTAATCTCCCGTAAGCTCCGCCTGCCTTAATG
Organism: uncultured Eubacteriales bacterium; assembly: GCA_964597515.1. Taxonomy (GTDB): domain Bacteria; phylum Bacillota; class Clostridia; order Oscillospirales; family Acutalibacteraceae; genus DTU089. Next base: position 10,896 of record CAZQXZ010000019.1, read on the forward strand.
AGGCGGAGGTTGTTTTTGCCATGCTTGCGGCATTTTCCTGAAGCATTTCAAGCTTGGTGTCTCTCCAGTAATTTACCGTAAAAAAGAGAAGGAAAACGCCTATTACAAACATACAGACGACGATAACGCTTGAAAATACGGCAAAGTACTTCGTAAAGAAGCTGCCTTTTGCGATGTTTTTGCCGTATCCTTTTACCCTTTTAATCATATTTAAAGCTATTTTGTCTCAAATTTATAGCCGACGCCCCAGACGGTTTTAAGCTCCCATTTGTCCGACACTCCCTCAAGCTTTTCACGCAGTCTCTTGACGTGCACGTCAATCGTTCTGGAGTCGCCGAAATACTCGAAGCCCCATACCTCGTCAAGAAGCTGGTCGCGGGTATAGACCCTGTTGGGGTTGCTCGCGAGATGGTAAATGAGTTCAAGCTCTTTGGGCGGCGTATCGACTACCGAGCCTTTGACCTTAAGCTCGTAGTTTGTCAGGTTTATCGAAAGACTGTCATAAGAAACCTCTTTAACGGCATCATTGTGCGCGGCGGCGGGAGCGCTGCGCCTGAGCACAGCCTTGATGCGCGCCACAACTTCCTTCGTGTCAAAGGGCTTCGTTATATAGTCGTCCGCCCCCAGTTCAAGACCGAGGACCTTGTCAAAAGTCTCTCCCTTTGCCGTCAGCATAATAATCGGAGTCTGCCACTGCTTTCTGATTTCGCGGCATACCTGCCATCCGTCAAGAGAGGGAAGCATAATATCGAGAAGCACAAGGTCGGGCAAAAGCGCGGGGAAAACATCCAAAGCGGAAAGCCCGTCGTTTGTAATTGTAACCTTTCAAGATACAGGCGCAGAAGCTCGCAGATATTCGGGTCGTCGTCTACGACAAGAATTTTTTCGGCTGGCATAAATTAACCCCTCCCGCTGAAAAGTATAGTAAAAATGTGTGAATAAAGCCTTAACGGAATTCTTATTATTTATAAACTTTTATTGTAAACTTTGCTCGCCGCCGTGCTCGTTTGCGTAATCTTTTTTTCTTTTGTACACAACGATAAACAGCGCCGCCAAAAGTCCTGCCATGGCGATAAACGCCGCAATGATAACGCCTTTTTCCCAACCGCCGGCAAACGAGGTTATTTTACCGAAAAGGCTGCCGCCCTCGGACACGACAACAGAGCCGTCTCCCGCCTCGGTAAAGGACGTTGACTGCGCCGCCGGAACGATACCTATGCTGCCGTCGCGGTACACCGTATACGCGTACCCGTCGGGCAGAGTTCCGTCGCCGAAAGAGGTGATAATATTTCCGTCGGCGTCTACATAGTTCCCGTTTATATCCGTTGAGTACATCTGATTTAGCACTTCGCTCTCAAACACGGACACGCTGCCGTCAGAGGTCGCGATATCCGAGTCGCCGAACGTGTTGCCGGAACCGGTAGTGTTCGGAAAAACGGGAACAGCGCCTGTCGTATCGGGAACGCCGGCGGTTTTCGGGGGATTTTGACTGCCTTGAACAAAATTCAGTTTGTATGTGGTTGAACTGAGGCTTGTGCCGTTTTTAAAATACTTGACGACGAGCTTGACGGTTTCTTTAACGGGGTCTGAGAGTTTTACGGCGCAATAGTCATCATAAGGAAGCTCGGTTCCGTCTGCAAGAAACACTCTTACCTTTACTGTCGTTTTATTGGTCGCGCTCGGAGTTAAGTCGGGCGTTAAAGGGGTTGTTCTTAAATAAATTTGACTGCGTTTATAATCAAGATTGATATCGTACTCGTAAATATCCGCGTAAAAGTCGTTGTCAAGCTTAAATCTGTCCGTCTTTTTTGCCGCAAAGTCAAACGCCTCGGAATAGCTGTACTGTGTTTCGGAAATATATAGACCTTTATCCTGAGTTATCATAAGCTGTAAAATATAAAAAGGTATCTTGTTTTCATTGTACTTGGCTTTCAGCTTTGTATAATTAATCGTAACGTTATATTGCTTGCCCAAACCCGCCGCAAGGTAAGCCATTTTTATATCTTCCATTGACGCGCCGTCGCTTATTGTTATTCCCTGTTCTCTGATTTCCATGAGCGTGAGGCGCCTGTAAACCTCCTCGCCGCTTATCGAGGACAGCTCGCTTTCGCGGACTAAGCCCTTTGTCCATAAAGCGTACAGCGAGGTATAAAAAATATACTCGTCCAAAGACGTTATTTTTGTAATGCCGAAATATTTTTTAGTAAAATCCATAACGGTATTCTGCTGACCCGTAAGCTTAATCGTATAAATTAAGAGAGCCTCCTCAAGCGGGGTATTGTAGGGTATTACGACGTCGCTCTCGGGATTTCCCGTAAACACATAATACAGGTCGTTTGTCATATATGCATAAAGCGCGCCCGCCATAAGCATCTGGGTTGAATCCGACTCAACGCCGTCGGGGACAACGATGCCCTCGTCTTTTAGATACTGTATTTTTGCTTTGTCGGTTATATTAGGGTCGGAAATAAGACTCATCGCGTCAATCTGCTTAAAAAAATAAAGATAGGCGGCCTTCTGCGAATTTTCGTCAATCGTATAAAGCTTGACGTAGGAATCGACCTCTTTCTTAAAGCTTGCGGACGTGTACGTATACGGATAAGAGGCGACCGGCACGAGAGAGGCTCGCAAGGCGGCTCCCTCTGCGGTCATTATATCCTCCTTGACAATCAGGCTGCGCAGCCAGGAAACGCGGTAATATTTAACGCTTTTATCTTTATCCTGGAGCTTGACGAGGTTGGCTTTGCCGCCTTCTCCCGCTTTAACGATATTGGGAAAAATATCGGATATAAAATCATTCGTTTTGGCAAACGGATAAACCGTAGCCGCCGCCGAAAGCAGGGACAGCACAATGCATACAGAGGCTATTTTTAACGACGCTTTTTTCATGGAATACAACTCCGTTCGGGGTAAAACGATCTGTAACAAGTATAGCATAAGGGGTTATAACAGTCAATAAAAACAAGGTGTCAGAAATTGGCGAAAGAATAAACGGTTACAGACCTGTAAGGGTTCTCGCGGGTAAAAACGCAAGAGGGAAAAGAGGGATTGTTGGGCGAGTCGGGATAATACTGCGTTTCAAGACAAAAGCCCGTCCTCCTGTCCATTGGCAGACCGCCTTTACCGGCGGCTCCTTTCAGGAAGTTTCCCGAATAAAACTGAATTCCGGGCAAGGTCGTTTTTACGGTAAGCTCTATGCCGCTTTTGTCGCTTCTGACAACAGCGGCGGTACGGAGCGTCCCGTCATATCCGCGGATACAGTAATTATGGTCGTATCCCTGACCGTTTTTCAGTTGGATATCGTCTTTTTCTATATCCGCTCCGATGAGTTTACCTTCAACAAATGAAAAGGGAGTTCCCTTTACATCTTCTAATTTTCCTGTCGGAATGCTGTTTTCGTCGATAGGCGTATAACAGTCCGCGTTCAAAGTTAAATAGTGGTTCAGGATTGTGCCGGAGCCGTATCCGTTAAGGTTGAAATAGGCGTGGTTGGTAAGGTTTATCACAGTCTGAGAGTCGGGCACACATTCGTATTCTATAATGAGCGCGCCATCGTCCGAAACGGTGTAAACAACCTTGTTTTCAACGCTTCCCGGAAAACCGTTTGTCATATCGGGGCTGAAATATGTAAAGGTTGCCGACTTGTCACTGGTTGCCTCGCCATTCCAGAGGGCGCCCGAATACTCACCCGCGCCGTGAAGGCAGGTTATGCGTTTTTCGTTCCTTGTTACGCTGTACTTTCTTGCGTTCAGCGTAAACTGACCTCCTTTTATCCTATTGCAGTACCGTCCCGCCGTTACGCCGTGATAATCCGAGCGTTTCAGGCGCCCGCTCAAATCGTCAAATCCGATAAGCACATCAATAAAATTACCGGCGGCGTCTTTGACAAGCAGCTTGTCAAGAGAAGCTCCGAGCGTGATGACGCTCGCGCTCATAACACCGTTTTTTATATCAAAAGAAAAAACCTCATTGCCGTCCGGCATAACGCCGTATAATGTTTTCGTAACGCTCAAAATACCAGCCCCTTCGAGAAGTAATATAACAGCTTTTTTCTTTATATGTCAATAGAGCTTATAGGTTTTACAATTATTGTAATGTTTTCGGTGTTCTTTCTTATTGACTCGGGTGTGATTTTGTTATATAATGAAACGAAAAACAACAGCAAAAAGCGAAAAATTCCGGAAGGTTGGATATAATGAGTTTCATTGAGTTTGATTCGGTTTACAAGAGCTATAAAATGGGCGAGGTGAATATTAACGCGTTAGACGGGGCGACCTTTAATATAGAGCACGGGGAATTAGCTTTAATCGTCGGCGCAAGCGGCGCCGGAAAAACGACGGTGCTGAATATTCTCGGCGGGATGGACGACTGCGACGACGGCAAGGTGCGTGTCGCAGGGGAGCTTATCAACGGATATAACAGGAAGAGGCTTATCGAATACCGGCGTTACGACGTCGGCTTCGTCTTTCAGTTTTATAACCTCGTACCCAATCTTACGGCACTTGAAAACGTCGAGCTTGCGGCGCAGATTGTCACAAAGGCGCTTAATCCCGAGAAAGTGCTTGAGCGCGTCGGGCTTGCCGAGAGGATGGACAACTTCCCGTCGCAGCTTTCGGGAGGCGAACAGCAGAGGGTTTCTATCGCCAGAGCGCTTTCAAAGAGTCCGAAGCTTCTGCTTTGCGACGAGCCTACGGGCGCGCTTGACTACAACACGGGAAAGCAGATACTTCAGCTCCTTCAGGACACCAGCCGCAAAACCGGAATGACCATTATCATCGTAACGCACAACCAGGCGCTCGCGCCTATCGCGAACAGGATTGTTTCTATGAGAAGCGGGAAAGTATATAAAACAGAGATTAACGAGCATCCGTTGCCCGTATCAGAGATAGAGTGGTAAATGTGAAGCGACGCCAAGAGAAAGGATCTGGAAAATAAATGAGCAAAGCCTATTTGGCTAATACGCTTCGTTCTATCAAACGGTCGTTCAGCCGATTTATCTCGATACTTGCGGTAGTTGCGATAGGAAGCGGCGTATTTGTAGGATATTGGTCTACTTGCCCCGATATGCTTAATACATCGGCGCATTATTATAAAGAAAACAATCTTTTTGATATACGGATACAGTCTTACATAGGTCTTTACGAGGGCGACCTTGCGCGAATTCGGAAGATAGGCGGAGTTAAAAGCGCGGTAGGTCAAAAATTCGCGGACGGATTTGTTCGGGTTCTGGACAATGAAGGCAATTATGTGGGACTTATGGATATATACGGGTCGAAAATGACCGTCCGCGTTTACGGACTCGACGCCGCTCTTGCGTCGTCGTTCACCTTAAGCGGCGCAAATGACGACAGCTACATTAACAGGCTTACGCTGATTGAGGGCGAATATCCAAAAAAAGCCGGCGAGTGCGTGGTTGCTTGCAGCAATCTTGCAACCCCTAAAAGCTTTAAAATAGGTGAAAAAATAAAAATTGAGGGCGATAATGAAAACATCCTTCATTCGCTCAAGGTTGACGAGCTTACTATTACAGGCATCGTCAAGACCCCTTATTTTTTATCGTTTGAACGGGGGGCGTCCACGGCGGGAAGCGGTAAGCTCGGCGACTATATTTATGTTTCAGACGACAGCTTCACCGAAAACGTAAATTATTACAGCGAGGCTTATATCACTTTGAAAAACTCGCAGAAATATGAGCCGTATTCGGATGAATACAATGATTATGTTGACTCGGTCGTAAGAAAAATACAAGAGGAGTCCGGAGAGATTATCCGGCAGAGGAAGCTGATTTTGCAAGCAGACCTGCAGCCTAAGGTTGACTCCGGCTCCGTACAGCTTGAGCAGGCGCAGTTGGAGTTCGACACGCAGACAGGCGAGGCGCGCGTTCAGCTTGAGGAGCTGAAGAACCTTGTGGCAAACGGTCAGCAGATGATTGACGCTGCCATGGCACAGCTTGAAGCCGAATACGCGAAAGCGCTCGAGCAGATAAGCGGAGGAAGCGCGCAGTATGACGACGCCGTGAGTCAGTATGACGCCGCCGCCGCGCAGGTCGCGGACGGGAAAGTGCAGTGGCAGGCGGCAAACGGCGAATACGAGGAAAATTTAGCGAAATACGGCGAGGCCGAAGAAGAGCTGAAAAAAGCCAGTGATTCGATTACGCTTGCGCAGACAGAGATTGCCGCCACCGAGGCGATAATCGCTTCAACAAAAGCGACGCTTAACAATCTCAAGAGCGGGCAATCCGGCGGGTCAGGCAATATAAACATCAGGGAGGTAGCTAAGAGACTCCAAAAAACCAATCCGGAGCTTGCGCTAATCCTGCTGGCGACGTCCAGTTATATAAGCTCGGGTACGCTTGATGATGCAATTGCCGAAATAGAGCTGCTGCTTGATTTGAGAGCGGCGGAGCTTGCCGCGGCGAAGATTAATTTAGCGAACGCGCAGCAGACATACAGTGAAAAAGAAGAAGAGCTGGCACAGGCGAATTTGCAGCTTGGCGCCGCAAAAGCGGAGCTTGACGCGAAGGCAAAGGAACTTGCGCAGGCACAAGAGCAGCTTGACGAAACGGCAAAGAGAATTCAGGAGGGCGGCATACAGCTTCAATTGGGCGGTATGGAGGCGAGAACGCAGTATATGACCGCGAAGGCGGAGATTGCATTAAAGCAAGCTCAG
>CAZQXZ010000019.1:17574-17859 GCA_964597515.1 uncultured Eubacteriales bacterium
AGTTCGACGAAAAAGAAGCCGAAGCGCGCTCAAAGCTTGAGCTTGCGCGCACGATGGTTGAAAAAGGGAAAAAACTGCTTGCCGGTCTTGACGACGCCGCCTGGCTCATCAACACGCGGCGGGATATGCCGGGATATTCGAGTTACGGCGCCGCGGCGTACAGCATGCAGACGATAGCGCTTGTATTCTCGACGTTTTTCTTTATCGTATCGACGATCGTTTCTTTAACTACAATGACGAGGATGGTCCAGGAAGAACGCGGACAACTCGGCTGTTTGAAGGCGC
>CAZQXZ010000019.1:17869-24116 GCA_964597515.1 uncultured Eubacteriales bacterium
ATACGGACAGGCAGATATTGTACAAGTATTTGATTTATTCGGCGATAGCGTGCGTTATCGGTTCGGTTATAGGTATTGTTCTCGGATTGTTCCAGTTGCCGCGCGTATTTGTCGTAGGGTGGACTATAACATACGAAATGCCCAAGCTTCAAACAGCCGTACAGCCGCTGCTTGTTATTCTTGGTTTTGTTATTACGGTTTTTCTGACGCTCGCCGCGGTTGTCTTTGCGTGTTACAAGGAGCTCAAGGAAAGCGCGTCCGTATTGATGCGCCCGAAACCGCCGAGAACCGGAAAGCACATATTCTTAGAAAGAATTGATTTTGTGTGGAGACGTTTTAGCTTCACGTCAAAGGCGACTGCGCGCAACCTGCTCAGAAGTAAAAAAAGGTTTATAATGTCTGTTATAGGAATAGCCGGATGCACGGCGCTGCTCGTATCGGGCGTCGGCTTCGTCGGCTCCGCGAGAGCGGTTATCGCCAACCAGTTTGACGAGGGGGGAATAGCGGTCTTTGACCTTCAAATAGCGCTCAAAGACGTGCAGACAAGCTCTCGGGAAAGCGAAATAGTCTCAAAAATAAATAATCTAAAAGGCATAGAGAGTACAATGCTGTCACATATTCAGGTTTACCGCGGCTCGTCCGAGCTGTGGGACAAGGACTATGAGGTAAACGTTTATGTTCCGGAATTCTCCTATAAGCTCGGTTCTTATGTCCGGCTTATAGACGAGAAGACCGGAGAGACTCTGACGCTTGACGATACGGGCGCCATTATTACGGACAGCTTCGCCAGAGCCGCGCGCGCCAAGGTGGGCGACACCGTAACAGTCTCGCGCACAGAGGGTTCGAAGGTGGCGATATATAAGGTTAAGGTAGCCGGAATTGTAGAAAACTATACATTCCATTACGTTTATATGACAGAAAACTATTACAAGCGTGTGTTTAACGCCGAGCCCGGTTATAATTGCCTTATAGGACTGATTGACGACTCTGTTCAGACCGATGAGGAGTACCTTGACCTTGAAACGGCAATCAACAGCTTCGGAGAGGTAACCGGCTCGATATTCACGAGAGCAATTCTTATAAATTTCTCGCAGATAATCAACAGCCTTTATATTATTATCTCAGTTGTAGTGATGGCAGCCGCCATTCTATCGTTTATAGTGCTGTACATTCTGAACAATACAAACATCAAGGAGCGTATCAGGGAGCTTGCGACGCTTAAAGTGTTAGGACTGTACGATAAGGACGTGTCTGCGTATGTTTACCGCGAAAACATCATATTCACGCTGCTCGCCATTCCCGTCGGTTTTGTGATGGGCATGGTTTTGCACAAGATAATGATAACGACGATTGTCATTGAGGCGGTGACGCTCGGCAAGCACATCAGTTTGTTAAGCTATATTTTTTCCGCCGTAATGATGATGCTGTTCGCTCTTGTCGTCAATATTGTAATGCACAAATATCTTAAATCGGTCAGCATGGTCGAATCGCTGAAATCTGTTGAATAATTTGTATCTATATGACATTTGGAAAGAGGGTAAACAAGGTTATGCGGTTTGATGTTGCCGTAATCGGCGCCGGAGTTGTGGGCGCTCTTACGGCGAGGGAGCTGTCAAAGTACGATATAAAAGTCGCGCTTTTAGAAAAACACAGCGATATGGCTATGGGCGCTACAAAAGCGAACAGCGCAATAGTCCATGCCGGATTTGACTCGCAGCCCAAAACGCTTAAAGCGAGGTTTAACGTGCGCGGAGCGGAGCTTATGAGCGGTTTATGCGATACGCTCAGCGTGTCGTATAAAAACAACGGCTCGCTCGTGCTCGCGTTTTCAAAGAACGACCTTAAAACGCTGGAAACGCTGAAAAAGCGGGGAGAAACCAACGGCGTAAAAGGTCTTAAAATTTTGGACAGGCAGCAGCTTTTAGAGCTTGAGCCGAGAATAGGCGACGAGGCGTTAGGCGCGCTTTACGCTCCGAGCGCGGGTATAGTATGCCCGTATAAGCTGACAATCGCCGCGGTTGAGAACGCCGTTACAAACGGCGCGCAGTTCATAAGAAACTGCGAGGTTACGGGCATAAAGGATAAAGACGGCGTTTTCGCGCTCGACACCTCTTTGGGAGAGATACAGGCAAAGTACGTTATAAACGCGGCGGGCGTATATTCGGGCAAAATAGCCGAAATGGCAGGCGACGACTCGGTGGATATAGTCGTTCGTCACGGCGATTATTACCTGCTTGACAAAGCGGCGGGTTTAACGGTATCAAACACTATTTTCCAATGCCCTACGGAAATGGGTAAAGGCGTTCTTGTTGCGCCTACTGTGGACGGAAATCTGATTGTCGGTCCTTCGGCAAACGATATTGAGGATTTTAACGATACGGCGACGACTTTTGAGGGACTTAACTTTGTACTCGAAAGCGCAAAGAGAAGCGTTCCCTCGATTTCCGTCAGGAACGTAATTACTTCGTTTTCGGGAAACAGGGCGCACCCGAAAAGCGACGACTTTATCGTCGGCGTGAGCAAAGCGAATTCGCGTTTTATAAACGCGGCGGGCATTGAATCGCCCGGGCTTTCGGCGGCTCCCGCCATCGCCGAATATATTGATGGTATTTTCAAAGACGCCGTAAAGGATTTGAAAGTGAAGGCGGATTTCAACCCGATAAGACCCGAGCCGGTTCACTTCGCGCGTATGAACGCCGAACAGAGGAAGGCTTTAATTGAAAAGAACCCCGCCTACGGAAGAATTATATGCCGCTGCGAAACGATCACCGAGGGTGAAATTGTAGACGCCATAAAGGCTCCGGCGGGCGCTGTTGACGTAGACGGAGTCAAAAGGCGCACAAGGGCAGGTATGGGGCGCTGTCAGGGCGGCTTCTGCGGGAGCAAGGTCGTTGAGATTTTGGCGCGCGAGCTTTCCGTCCCGATGAACGAGATTACAAAGTTCGGCGGAAATTCAAGAATAATATATGATAAAACTAAATGAGGGCAAATATGTATAAATACGAGCTTGTTGTTATAGGCGGAGGACCCGCCGGTATGGCGGCTGCCTTAAAGGCGAGGGAGCTTGGCGTTAAAAAAATTATTATCCTTGAAAGAGCCGAAACTCTCGGCGGTATACTCGAGCAGTGTATACACGCGGGCTTCGGACTTCACTATTTCAAAGAGGAGCTGACGGGACCCGAATACGCCGCAAGGTTCATCGACTTAATCGAAAAGACGGATATTGACGTCAAAACGGACACAATGGCACTGAACATCTCCGGGGACAACACGGTTACCGCCGTAAATAAGAAGGACGGTCTTTTGGAAATAGAGGCAAAGGCCGTCGTCCTCGCGATGGGCTGCCGCGAGCGTCCGCGCGGCGCGCTCACGATAGCGGGTACGCGCCCGTCCGGCATTATGACGGCGGGGCAGGCGCAGGGGTATGTAAATTTATCGGGGTATATGACAGGCAAGACGGTCGTCGTCCTCGGCTCGGGCGATATAGGTCTTATTATGGCGCGCCGGATGACTCTTGAGGGCGCCAGTGTAAAAATGGTGTGCGAGCTGCTGCCTTACTCGGGCGGTCTTACGAGAAATATCGTACAGTGCCTTAACGATTTTGACATTCCCTTAAAGCTCAGCTGCACAGTAGTCCAAACCCACGGAAAAGAGCGGCTTGAAGGCGTCACTATTCAATATGTTGACGAAAATATGAGGCTGATACCGGAAACCGAGGAATATGTCGAGTGCGACACGCTCCTTCTTTCGGTGGGGCTTATTCCCGAAAACGAGCTTTCAAAGGACCTGGGAATAATGCTTGACCCTGTGACGGGAGGACCCGTGGTCGATGAAACGAGGCAGACAGAGCGTGAAGGCGTTTTCGCCTGCGGCAACGTCTTGCAGGTACACGACCTTGTGGACTATGTCACGGAAGAAAGCCAGATAGCCGGAGCGAGCGCCGCCGACTATATACTCGGCAAAAAGAGTGAAGATGCCGAGCTTATAAATACCGTATGCGGCGACGGCGTGCGTTATATCGTTCCGCAGAGGATAAACATTAAGAGCAAAGAGGATATAAAGCTTTATTTCCGCGTCGGCGCGGTCTATACGAACGCGCGCGTTATCGTGACGCTGGACGGTAAAGAGATTTATAACAAAAAGAAGACGAAGCTTGCGCCCGGCGAGATGGAAAACGTTAATATTACCGCCGAAATTATAAAGGATATGAATAGGGACAGCAAGCTTTCCGTCAAGGTGAAGATATAGCAAAGGGGAACAGGCGAATGGTTAAAGAGATGATTTGCGTGGCATGTCCGATAGGCTGCCCGTTAGAGGTTGAGGTAAGCGAAAAGGGAGAGGTCGTTTCGGTCTCGGGCAACACCTGTAAAAGAGGAATATCGTATGCCCAAAACGAAATCACGGACCCGAAAAGGAGCCTTACCACCACGGTGCGGCTGTCAAACGGAAGGCATACCGTGGTTCCCGTCAAATCCGCCGCGCCGTTTCCCAAAGGGCTGATGCTCGAGGCTATGAAGGTTATCAATAAAGCCGAGCTGAAGGCTCCGGTACGCATAGGCGATATAGCGGTTAAAAACATTCTCGGCACGGGTATAGATATCGTGGTCACGAACAATGATTTAGGCAGATAAAATTTTGCGGGAAAAGAGGCGTATTAATGAAGAAACCGTATGAAACAGCGTCGGAAACAAGACCGTCCGAAAGGCAGCTTTTATGGCAGGAAACAGAGTATTACGGGATGATCCATTTCGGGATGCCCACAATAGTCAATCAGGAATGGAGCGACGGAACCGTAAAACCCGAAAACTTCAATCCCGAGGAGTTCAGCGCGTATGAATGGGTCAGGCTTTTTAAGGGAGCGGGGATGAAGGGGCTTGTTTTGACTGTCAAGCATCATGACGGCTTCTGTCTTTGGAATTCGCAGTTTACGGATTACTGCGTGAACAGCGCCGTAAACTGGGACGTTGAGGAAAGGGATATCGTTAAGCTTGTTTCACAGGAGTGCGCGAAGCAGGGGCTTAAATTCGGCATATATATCACTCCGCTTGACCGCCATGACAGTACATACGGCACGGGCGGCGACTATAACGCCTATTTCAAATCGCTCCTGGGCGAACTGTTGACGAATTACGGCGACATTTTTTATGTGCGGTTTGACGGCGCGTCGGAGCCTGTCAAAAACGGCTATGAGCAGGAGTACGACTGGGAGGGCTATTACGCGCTCGTCAGGAAGCTTCAGCCCGGCGCCGTAATAGCCCTGTGCGGTCCGGACGTGCGCTGGAACGGCAACGAATGGGGCGTATGCCGCAAGAACGAATGGAGCGTTATTCCCGCGCGTTACAGTATCTACGACGCGATTAAACGCTCAAACGAGGAAAATACCTCTAAAAAGAAAAAGAGCGCGGGCGAGATGGAGCTTGATATCGGCAGCAGAAAAGCGATTAAGAACGACAGCGAGTTCATCTGGTACCCCGCGGAGGTCTGCGTCTCAATCAGGGACGGCTGGTACTACCACAAGTCTGACGAGTATACGGCTAAGACAAAGGATAAGCTGCTGAAGCTATATAACGATACCGTGGGCAGCAATTACTGCTTTATGCTCAACGTGCCGCCGATGAAAAACGGTAAGTTCGCCGATATGGAATCACAGATTTTGCGGGCGTTCGGCTATGACCTTGAGAAGATGTTCGCCTATGAGGTGTCGTCGATAGGCGAGATAAAGGCGAGCAGCGAGCTGTCGGCACAGTACAAAGCGGAAAACCTGTTTTCAAGGGACAAGAGCAGGACATGGAAGCCCGCTCCGGATGATAAAGAACCCGTTTTAACGATTACCTTAAACGAAATTGATATGTTCGATAAGCTCGTTTTAATGGAGCATATCAGAACCGGACAGCACGTCGAGGAATTCACCGTCTACGCCGATTACGGCAACGGCAAGTGGAAAAAACTCGAAAAGTGCGGCGTCGTGGGCTATAAAAAAATAATTAAAGTACGCCCCGTCGAGGTCAAGGCGCTCAAAATCGTCTTTAACCAATACAGACCGGGACTTGAAATGGAAAGCGTACTGATGTTCTGAAAATAGTATAAAAACGCGCGCGGGGAAGGCTCCCCGCGCGTTTACTTTTGTTTTCATATATTTACGGATACGGCTTCATTTTTTTGTGTTGTTATGAAGAAATATAAATAATGTCAACTGAACAAATGCATTTTGCGAAACGCATTTGCAAAAAGAGCAATATTTGCTCTT
>CAZQXZ010000020.1:0-22662 GCA_964597515.1 uncultured Eubacteriales bacterium
GATTTTGAATTCATGTTCTACTTTGATTTGGAGGCCTCGGTATACGAGGATAAATTCCTTCGTGTATTTGACGGTATTGAGGATTTAAGCGTTAAAATGAAATACTTGGGCAGCTACTGCGAGGTGGTTTAGCTTTGAAAAAGTTCGGTCTTATAGGGCAGCCGCTAAGTCACAGCTTCTCGCCCGAGATACATAAGCTGCTCGGCGATTATGAATATAAGCTGTACCCGCTAGGGCCGGAGCGGCTCGGGGACTTTATAAAAAACAACTCCCTTTCGGGCTTCAACGTCACCATTCCGTATAAGTCCGACGTTATGCCCTACTGCTCAAAGCTGTCAAAAAGAGCCGAAAGCGTCGGATGCGTGAATACCGTTATTAAACAGGCGGACGGCTCTTATTTCGGCGACAACACCGATTACCTCGGTTTCTCGGCTATGCTGGGCAAGGACGCCGAAAAGCTGATGGGCAAAAAAGTCCTTATACTCGGAAACGGCGGTACCGCAAAGGCTGTGTGCGCGGTTTTATATGACCTTGGTATCGGTAACGTTATAACGGTATCACGCACGGGAGAGAATAACTATTCAAACATATCCCGCCACTTTGACGCTTACCTTATCGTCAATACGACTCCCGTCGGAATGTATCCCAAAAACGGCGAGTCCGTTATTGACCTTGCCCCTTTCGCCGAATGTGCGCTTGTCCTCGATATGATTTACAATCCGGCTAAAACCGCGCTTCTGCTGCAAGCGGAAAAGCTCGGTATTCCTTGCCAAAACGGTCTTTATATGCTTGTTTTTCAGGCAAAGGAGGCGAGCCGCCTTTTCACGGGCGAGCAAATCACCGATGAAAGGGCGGCTGAAATAACCGGTATTATGTCGCGCAAAATGAAAAACATCGCGCTTATCGGTATGCCCGGATGCGGTAAGAGTACTGTGGGCAAACAGCTTGCGAAGATTACGGGGCGCAAGTTTTATGACACTGACAAGATGATAACTGAAATTTTAGGGACGGATATCCCGCACATTTTCGCCGAAAAGGGCGAAAAATATTTCAGAGAGCTTGAAACGGGCGTTTTAAGAGATGTCTCAAAAAAAAGCGGCGCGGTTATAGCCACCGGCGGCGGCGCCGTCACCGTACCCGAAAATTATGCGCTTCTTCATCAAAACAGCACGGTGGTTTTTATAGAACAAAGCATTGACAGGCTTCACACCGCAAACCGTCCGCTTTCGCAAGAAAAAGGTGTAAAAGAGCTTTACCGTGAACGGAAACCGCTGTATGAAGCGTGGGCGGACTGTTGCTTTTTTAATTCAGAGCGGACGAAGGCGGCTGTTGAATTAAGTTGCAAGTTGCAAGTTGAAAGTTGAAAGTTTAAGCAAGTGGCAAGTGGCAAGTTTCGGGTCTGCGACGCATTGTAATGGCTGTGCCATTAGCTGTTTCTGCAAAGCGACTTTATTGTTCACTTTTTAGGACTATCGAAATAGAGGTTGGATTTATAAGAAAACGCTTCGAGTTTTAATTATAATAGTGTGACGAAGTCACCCTTAACCTGCAACCTGCAACTTCCAACTTGCCACTTAGAATACGGGTGCGGGCTGCGCCCGCCCATAACTTGCCACTTCCAACCTACAACTTGCAACTTAATAAAACCAGGGCGGTTTCCCGCCCTTATTTTATATCTTTTGTTTTCTTCTGACGAGAGCAAGCACTCCCGCCCCCGCTATCGGAACAATCATAATAAGCCATTCTGGGTTCAGCGCGACATAAGCCGCCGCCACAACAGGCTTTAGGGCTGTTCTCGTAAGCTTTCTCAAAGGCTCGCTCCCCGCAATTTTTTCAGCTATCGGCGGAGAGTATGTGTAATACTTTTTAACGAACCACTTGCCCGCGTCTGTCTTCTTCAATATATTATCCCTGAAATCGCACAGCAGACCGACGTCCGGCGACTTTTCGCCGTATGACGCGGTGGCGACAAAACACCAGGTGGCAACGCTTATTTCAGTCGTTGTATCGTCGCTTATCAAAGCCATTTCGCTTACAAATTTTACAACGTTTCCCGTTGAGCAGGACGTCGCCGTCAAAGCGGTCACCGCTCCTGTTGACTGGTTTATCAGCGGCGTTGTTAATACGCTGCCATCCGCCGCGCGATTGACCCTGCCGCTTTCCCTTTCAAGCATATTCGGAAAGTGATAAGAAACGCTAATGGTATAATAGATATCGTCAGAATTAAGAGGATAAGCGAAGCTTGTCACATTATTTTCAACCGCGCTTATTGAGCAGGACAAGCCGCACTGGTTTTCCCACGGAATACTTTCATCGCTGTCAGGAAAAAGAAGCCCGTCTTTTTCCCTTTTTTCTATGACCTTAAAATAAATATAAAGCGGCGCAAAGCTTAGTCTGCGGGGTTCGCTCGTATCGGATTCTCTGACATAAAGGAAACCGTCGTTCGGGTCTGTATAGAGATAAGCGGCTCCCTTGATTTTTGTGCCTATTGGCGGCATTATGCTGAGATTATCATAAATCTCGGCGCTTGACGATGAAGAAATGTTGGTTCCGTTTTGGAGCAGCTCCGCTACACGCTTAACCTCCTCCTGCTTAACATAGCGTTCCTCTGTTTTATTAAACGCTTTATAAGTAATATTAAACAGATTAACAAGAGCCGCAAAACCCAAGCCGAGAAGCACAAGCACTATCATAAGCTCCACCAAGGTAAAGCCGCCCTTTGTCGCCGTAAGCCTTCTTAACAATTTCCGTCACCGCCTTTCCCTCTTTGAGCTCTGATTTTATCACTGCTGGACGGCAAGGCTGTAAAGCGGTTTTATATTCTGCCCCTTAGAGTCTGAGACAACAGAAGTCCATGTACCGGACGGACTTGCCGTGTACAGAAGCACGCCTTTTGTACCGGAGACGCCGACAGCATAGTAATAATCATTATAGTACTCAACATCATAAAGCGTATAATTGTTTGTGGATACGGTGTTGACCATAACATCATCTGTGCCGGAGTCATAAACAACTATTTTCGTGCCGCCCGAAGCCGTTTTGCCTACGGCAATAATCTTGTCGGTAGTGACAATAATATCGTTTATCTCAGTAAGATTGGTATACGCGGCATTCATCGTTTTGCCGCTGACCACAGGAATAAAGGGAACGGCAGAGGTTGAGCCGGCGTTAAAGTCAAGCCTCCAAATATTTCCTGTACTGTCGCCTATATAAGCCACATAGTTATTTTCACCGGCATAGACTAATTCGGCACACGTAAACCTGAAATCTCCGCTTGGCGCCGTATAGAGAGTCTTGAACGCGCTGTCTCCGCCGAAATGCACGGCAATCGTGCCGACATTTGATATCGGCTGAGTGTTGTTTGTGCCCGCGAAAGAAAGACACGTGTACGATATGGCACAGATACAGGTGTTGTTCAGCACATAACCGCTTGCTGTTCCGGAGTTGCCCTCATAGGCGGCCTCCAAATAATATCCCATCCTGTACGGACCGCCGTTCGCATCCGTCACGGTATACATGTCTTCGTTCGCCTTCTTAAATACTCTGCTGTTGTAAAAAAATGCATTGTCTACAATAAGAGGTTTTGAACCAAATCCGTGCGCCGCGTTTGTGCACGGTGAGGTCAGCATATAGCTGGCGGCGGCGTTTCCGATAGTTTTCTAACCTACCGCAAGGGTAGCTTCGCCGTCCTGAGCATACCCGAGATATGTTGTATAATCATCCGTAAATTGTAAACCGTCGGCTGTTGACGGCTCTTTGTTGTAAACGCTCAAATAAGCTTCATTCTTATAGAAAAGCGAGCGGTTTGAGGCATAGCCGAGCGTAAAGGCCGTGTTGCCGTCCGTGGCGGTAACCGCCGGAAGAGCGGTCGTACCTCTCGGATGGTCGGCGCTGTTAAACTGCGATACCGTATAAGAACCGCCTTTGACGCCTCTGACAATATAGTTTATATAACTGCCTCCAAGAGCCGTATCATGTGCGTTCAAGGGAACGGTGGCATGCAAAAGCGCCGATACGGGCGTATACCCTGTATACAGCATATGGCTGCCCGACATAGCGGGATTTTCTCCGCCCGAAGCCGATTGAGGGAACGTCGTAAAACAAAGGTCTGTAAGCGTAATTGATACGCTGTTCATCATTGTGTTCTGGGCGGCTGAATTTATAGCGTTATTCTCGTCCGAGTTATAACCGTCCCTCGTAAGAACAGTGACGTTAGCGTTCGCGTCATTCGAATAGGCGTTTGTATAGCACTTCATACGTATATACGCCAAATTTAAGTCATAAGCCGGCGACGAGGTATTTCCGCTGAAAGCGCCCTTTGCCGCCGAAACTTTTCTAACGCCGTCGCTGAACGTATTGACGATATATCTGAGCAGCTGATTTTGCTCGGCGGTGAAATAACTTTTGTCAATATTGATGGTCTCAGAGCTGTTATACACCTTTGCCGAGGTGGCTGAGTAATTTGCCGGAACCTCGTTAAACCTCGCCGCTACGTCATTCTTGGTGGAACCGCCCTCCTCTCCTCCAATATAGAACCAATGCCAGTTCGCCGATATGGTTCTGCTGACCGTGCCGTTATTATTATCGGTCATTTGGTACGCCGTGGTAATCTGGTTCGCGGAGCTCATCGGTCTTAGCCCGCCGCTGGACGAGTTGTTTCTGGCTCCTCCATATTTTGCAAAGAAAACAACCGGCTGGTCATAACCGTTAAAACCGCTTTTGTATTGACCCGTAATATAGTTTGCCCATATCTCATCGCTGTACTTTGTCGCGAAAGCATAACCCTCGCCCCAGATGCTGACTTTGTCGTCGTCCTCCCAGTTGACTTTCCATTTCCTTTTTAAGCCGCCGTGCTGACTCGTACTGCTGTTTAAGCCGCCTGCACTACTCGTATTCTCAAAGTACGTATAAAAAAGAAGACCGTCCTGCACATATGGAGTTAAATTAACCGACGACGCGGTATTTTTTGAAATTTTAATGCTGTTAAGATCTCTCGACCCATTGTTTAAGGCTATGCCCGAATACTTAGTGAAGGTGTTCGCCTTCATACCGTACTTGAAGGCTCTCGTTCCTGTCATAATATTTTTTCCGAAAACCGAGGTTCCCGAAACGCCGTAGGTGTGGCTTTCGGTATAATCCCCGCCCCAGCTGTATCTATAATAGGTTTTTCCCGCGTCCTCCAGCTTTGCAAAACCGATAGTTGCGGAATCGGGGACATTCGCCTTTTCGCTGTCCGTTAGGCGCCAGAGTCTTCTTATAACTCCGTCATTACCGCACATAGCGTAATAGCCGGAGCTGCCCCTGCCGCTGTCAATCCCTACGCCTATCCAGCGTACCTTATTGAACTGCGTCCCGCCGGCAACAGAGCCGCCGGCCATCTTTCTCGCCTCAATTGTAAGCGTGCCGTTTTCGTTAACTCCCTCGGAGGTGTAATAGCCTACGTCGCCGTCAGCCGCCCCGACAAACATCATATGGGCAGGCTTAATCTCTATGTGCTTTATAATAAATTTTGCCGTTCCGTCACTGTCAATGTAATAAACAGACACTTTAAGCGGTGAATATGTGACATCAACAGCAGAAACGCTTATAACCGCCATGCTGGTTGAGCCGTTATAAGATACAGCATACTGCGAAGCATTAATTAGACCGTCATGCAAAGGCGCTTCAACTATATAACCAATCTGATTTTTTTCGGGATAGGAGGACTTAATGAAGCTTGCGTTGTTTAAATCAGAGAAGCCGCTGAACTTAAACTGCAATTCATACGTCGACACATCATCGTAAAAGATATTTTCTCCCAAATAAGTCGCAGATCTTTTTGAGGAGCCGTACATCGTTTCAAGCCCTTCGATGGAGCCTACAATCCGCCACATCATAAGGTCAACGCTTTCATTCAGTTCTCTCAGCTTAAAGCTTGTATCAACCTTATAGTTGTTTTTCCTTACAGCGAGCGACCCCTCGATGTTTGATTTAACCTCATAGGTGTTAACATTTATTTCGCCCGCCTTATATAGATTTGTATACGAAAACATAAGCACGGGAGTGAATACGACAACAATTAAAGCAAGTATGGAAAGCGCAACAAGAAGCTCCACATAGGTCATTCCTTTTTTAGACCTGATGGGACTGAAAGTTTTTTTCATATGTATCACTTCCTTTCTGATGCTAACAAAACTCGCCCGGCGGCAGTGTTAACTGTCCCAAACAATATAACAGACGGTGGCTAAATCCGCGGGAGGAGGAAGAGCGTCATAAACGTTTCCTACATAATGCATATCGTCATACCTATAAGTAAGATTGCTCGGATCATATGTAATTCCGAAAGCGTAGTAAAGCGCGCTGACGAACCAGTTCAATATCTTGCTTTTGTTTCCGCCGAGGTCCTTCTCTTTGAGATAGTAAGATTCCGCCCACCAGCCCATCATATTAAGCCCGACCTTCTGCTTGGAGCCGTTTGACATATTCGCTTCAATCTCGGCGTTGAAATAGTAGACGTCGCCCGCATTGAAAAGCTTTGTAACATGATATCCGTATTTTGTTACGCCAACGTAGTTTTTAATGCCAAAATTCGATGACACCGGAAAAATATGCTTTACCTCGGTGGAAGAAATAATATTGTATCGAGCCTTTTGGTTTTCTATACCTGTTGCCTCTGTATATATTTTCCTGCTCCAGTTGCCGTAAACCTCGTCCGAAAGCGCAACCGACTTTCCGCTGTTGTCTCCGTATTCAATGTATACAAGGTAAACGTCCTCAAGAAACGTTACCTTCCCCGCCTTAACCATCTTCTGGCGGCTTATATTATAATAAGAATACGGAGTGGACTCCGTCGCGGCAAGTATTACCGAGCCGTAACGCTTACCTCTTTCCTTGTCGAACAAATCATTGTTGTTCCAAGTAAACATCGCGAAATTCACAATGTTTTCCTCGAAGACAATATCATTCGCCTGGAAAGCCATCATCTTGTATATGGTTCCCTGATCCGGTTGGTCCGAGTCGGTACGGATGGGGTTGGTAGTGACATTGACGGGCATATTGACCTGAATGGCGTTAGTCGCCGTAAACGCCACGATGGAATGATCCGTATTGTTTCTTAACGTGACACACTGAACATGACCGAGTATACCGTCTTTCTCTTCCTTGTAATAGTTTATGCCGGGGAGACACCCGAAGTAAATGGGCAATGTGCTTACCATCGTATTATAATCTCCGGAGCTCAAATCTATACCCGCAAGATTTTTCAGATCGCTTCTTGATGGGTATGTAGCGTCCGAATCAATAATAACGTTACCGTACGCGCTGTAAATCAAAGCGTCAATATTCTTTTTGTTTTTCGGCGCCGTTCCGTCGGTATATGTTACAGTTTGCTTGCTTGACGCGTTATCAGGATTTACAGTAACCATCTCAATTCCTGACTGACGTATTTTCCTCACGCCGTTTTCGTAATAAACCGCGGACGCCTCGCTGCCCGTCCAGGCACTGTCCTTTGTGTTCACGGTATCGAGAGCCGAAGCCTTTCTTGATATTTTAACACCGTTCACTTCAGACGTACCCGTAAAATCGTATTGCGCGTATTTTTGTTTTACATAAGAGTATGCGTCCGTACCCGACGCCTGTATCGGATTGTTGACGTTGTTGTTGCACGCCGCCGCAAAATCCGCCGCATAGTCGGGGTTGCAGCATATATCGTATGAATAACCGTTGCTCATTACTTTATACACATGGACTTCGTCTCTTCTTGTGATTTTTACGTCAACCTTGCCGCCATACTTATATCTTGTATTATTTATGTAGGCGTCATAATCGGTAGTGTAAACGGAAGCGTAATAATCCTCCGAAAATACCTCTGTTTCACCGTTAGGTCCCACTGTCGGGACAGGAGCGTCCTTATCAATGAAGAGATATATGGTTTCCGCATTAAGCTCGGAGAGAGCGGTTTCACCCGATTTCAGTTTGCCTCCAAGGCGTCTGTAAAGAGCCTCGTACGCCGTTTCAACATTTGCGTCGCCATCGTCATATGTCTTCATAAAGGTCGCTACCGCCATTTCCACGCCTGTCCTCGCGAGGTATGCGGCCTTTTGCTTTGTCGTCCCCTTTATGGCGGAGGAGGTCGCCGTGTCGGCGTATGTAAGCATAGCCGGCACAAAAAGCGTTAATATCATAAGCAGAACCATTACGGCGATAAGCGCCAGGCCGTTTTTCTTTTTTAATACGTTCATACTGCGTCTCCTTTCCGGAATACCGTTATTCAAATTGAAAATTGAAAATTCCGGAACCTGCGGTTGGCATTTTAGTAAGTTGGAAGTTGCAAGTTGCAAGTTGGAAGTTTCGGAACCTGCGGTTGGCATTGTAATTCGAATTGAAAGTTGAAAATTGAAAATTTCGGTTAATATTTTGCTTCGAAGCTTCTTTTAGTGAATGGTGAATAATGAAACCGCTGCGCTGATGAATAATGAACAGTACAAATCAGCTTTTATTGTTTTTTGCTGTTTTCAACGTTGAAACAAGCATCTTTTCTAATTCCCGACATAATTCAATTAGTAATGTTACTTCACTTTCAGTAGCATAATCCGCTTTATGTAACAACCTTAACCAATATTCACTTTCGGCCGCTTCCTTCATGGCAATCTGCATTTTTGCAATGAAATCAGCCCTGCTGATACCATAATTTGCTTCGCTAATGTTTGCGCCTATACTGGTACTTGAACGAATAAGCTGTTTTGTGATAACACTTTCTTTAGTGTTTTTATTTACTTTAACACAAAACTTTACTGCGTTTGCTGCAAAATCCAAAGACTTTTCGCACAGAATACTCTCTTTCAAATTCCCGCCTTCTTTCAGTGAACGGTGAATAATGAAACCGCTGCGCTGATGAATAATGAACAGTACAAATATGCGGCATAAATTTTTCGGTCTTTTATACTGTTAATTACTTAAATGTTCACTGTTCATTGTTCACTGCGGCGCCAGCCGCATATTTGGTAGAGATAGGGGGGCTCGAACCCTCGACCTTACGGATGTGAACCGTACGCTCTGACCAACTAAGCTATATCTCCGAAAAATAATATTAAAGTTGCGGTCGGGAACGCACAAGCTCGGGCGGTGTCCCCCCCCGATTGCAATCTATCTATTACCCCAACATTATTATATTATATTGCTACTACTAATGTCAAGAAAAAAACACAGAAAAACTAAAAAGTTCACATTTCCGCTTTTAACTTCAAGCTTTACATCATTAAACAATAACCCTCAGTATTTCCTCAATTGAGGTTGTACCCTCGACAGTCTTGTTTATACCCTCTAAGCGCAGCGTGTTCATACCCTCCTCAATTGCCAAACTCTTGATATCCGCCGCACTCGCCCTTTTAAGTATCAGTTCGCGCATATTATCCGTCACTCTTAAAAACTCAAATACGCCCATACGGCCTTTATAGCCGGTGTTGTTACATGTGATGCACCCTTTGGCTCGGTAGAATGTAAGCTCATCGTCATCTTTATAGCCCTGTGTCGGAAAGTCCGGAAGAACCTTTAAAGTTTCCGCGAGCGTCATAGTATATTCCTGCTTGCAGCGCGTACAAAGCACGCGTACAAGACGCTGGGCAAGCACGCCGACGACGGACGAGGCTGTAAGGAACGGTTCGACTCCCATTTCGTCAAGACGCGTTATGGCTCCCGAGGAGTCGTTCGTATGCAGCGTTGAGAAAACCATATGACCGGTAAGAGCCGACTCAACGGCTATTTTAGCGGTCTCACCGTCGCGTATCTCACCGACCATGACGATATCGGGGTCGGCACGCAGTACCGAGCGCAGCGCGGCGGCGAAGGTCATGCCGGCGCGGACATTCATCTGCACCTGGCAAATTCCTTCCATACGGCGTTCAACGGGGTCTTCAAGCGAGATAACGTGCTTCGTTATATCGCTGACTTCGGCAAGAGTCGCGTAAAGGGTTGTGGATTTACCTGAGCCCGTCGGTCCCGTAACAAGCACGAAGCCGTAAGGCATATGTATAGCGTCTTCAAAATGTTTTAACTGCGCTTTTGAGAATTTAATATCTTTTAGCTGAATGGACTTTGAGCTTCTTTCAAGAAGCCTCATAACGCATTTCTCGCCGTAAACGGACGGGAGCAACGCAATACGGATGTCAAACGTCACGCCCTCGACTTTAACGGTGGCGCGTCCGTCCTGCGGAATTCTCCGCTCGGCGATATCCATACCGCCTATAACCTTAACGCGCGATATAACAGAAGCGTGAAACTTTATGGGGTTTTGGAAAATTTCATGCAAAACGCCGTCAATCCTGTAACGTACCCTCATCGCTTTTTCAAGAGGCTCAATATGTATATCACTCGCGCCGGCTTTAATTGCGTTGTTGATAATCTGGTTGACTATCTGAACGGCGGGCTTATCGTCTATAACGCTGTCCTCAAGCTCATATCCGATGTCAGCCTCTTCTTCCTCCTGCTTGAAGGAACTGATGTTGGAGGCCGCGTTTACATAGTTCTCTATAGCGGCGTTAAGCTCCGCGTCCGTAGCGACGACAGGAACAATTTCAAGCCCTCCCGTCATCAGCGAAAGGTTATCTCTCGTTACGACGTCATTGGGGTTTTTCATTGCGACGTAAAGAATTCTGTCATCCTGATAGAGCGGAAGAATGCCGTTCTTGACGGCTAATTCAGTAGGAATGAGGTTAGCGGCAGTGACGCTTACCCCAAGATCGTCAATAGATACAAATTTACAGCCCGTCTTCGCGGCGAGAGCCTTCGCGATATCGTCCTCAGAGCAATAACCCAAGCGGACCAAAATATTGCCCAACAAGCCTTTTTCTCTCTGCTGAATGGATAGCGCCTCAAAAAGCTGCGCCTCGCTGATTTTGCCTGTCTTAATGAGGAAATACCCTATGCTTCCCGGGATTACTACGTTGTTGTCCATTATTTATACCTCTGTCCAATACTTGCCCGCCTGCCGTTTGGCAAGACGGAAAACACGCGAGGGTGCGGCAGTTTTTGTGTTTCAGGCGTATCAGGTTCGGATGGCTCTCCGATGCTTATACCCGGAAACGTTTATGCAGATAGAGCTACGATAACAATACCGGCCTTTTTAAGGCTGCCGCCTTCGCCGTCCTCAATAACCACCTGCTCAATTCTGTGAATGGCTTTTAGGTCGGAAATATGGTCTATAAAAGCAATGATGTTGTTATATGTCCCGTTTACCGTAAGGCTGATTTTTGTCTCGGTCGTGTATGTTGCGGAAATCTGCGGAATTTCCATCGTCTCAACGTCAAGGTTGTACTCACCGCAAAGCGTATAATAATTCTGCATTACAACATATATGTCCTCGGTAGGGGGAAGCTTTTCGTCCAGCATACTCTTCTCAACTGCTAAGATGTCATACTGAGAGCGCACCTGTTGAAGATATACTATCTGTTCGCAGTTTTTATTATACTCCTCTCGGACGGCTACTATATTGTCCTTTATTTTAAAAATATCAAGAATAAAGTAAACGGAAAGCGCTAAAATAGCCAGTATAAACATTAATATAATTATGCTTATAAATACGGGGGAATCCTTGATGTCTGACAGTTTTATGTCCGAAAGTTTTAGCTCTTTTTTCATATCATCACCCCTCTAAGTCGTCTGTTTTGCCGTCTTCTATGGGAGCCGGAACGGTTGTTGTAACAAACGGAGTGCCTGTTCCGCCGCATGTTACCGTTATACTGAAGCTGCAAATCCTGTCGCCCGTATCCGACTTTTCGTCCGAATAACTAAATGTACCCATATCGACGCCCAGAACATACTCGATTTTCTTAATTTCTTCTATGTAATCAAGTAAATCATTATATGACAGACAGCTCCCTTCAATCGTGCACTGCTTTGAATAAAACCAATCGTCAGCCGAGATTTTTGTAAGCCACAATCCGGGAAAATCAATGTTGCCTAAATCCACGACAAAATCATGAGCATGAGGCTTCTTGGCGGAGATAACATTTATCAGCTCTCTCTGTGCCTGAATATCGTTATACAGCGCCTGAAAGCTTTCCAGCACCGGAAACATTGCTTTTGCCTCGGCGTTTGTCTTGTTAATGCTGTTATATTTTCCCGATACATACTGCCTTGTGCTTATAACTACCATAAAAAATACGAACAGCATAATAAGAGCGACAAGAGAAATTTTCTTAATTTGTTCTTTTTTCTTTGACCCGACTACTTTTTTCCTATAGCTTTCGGGCAGCAGGCTTACCTTTAACACTTGTCTATCCCTCCAATGCTTCCAAAGCTAAGCTGATGCACCCGGTATACTCCGCAGGGGCGAAATCAGCACTTTCATATTCGCCGCAGAACCGGGGAACCTCGACAGGTACAAACGCCGTTTCTTTAAGTTTTTTTGCCACTATTTCTTCCCCCTCCATAAGGGCGGAAAAATAAACCGTTTCAATTGACTCGTATCCTTGCATCTGATAATGCATCTGGTAATAACTAATCGATGACGAAAGCTCGTTGCCGAGCATAGACGCTATCGCCGAGTAATCGTCGTCCGAGCAGCTTTTTGGATTGTTAAATGCGTTCTTTATCATATAAGATGACCTTTCCGGAACATTGAGGGATCGCACCATCTTGATTTCGCCTTTATCAAGCGCGATAAAGTTAATTACGTCGTCGCTGAGCTTCAACACACCGATCGTCTTGCTTTCGCTGTATTTAAGCGCCGCGCGGCACCACGCCAAAACCGAGCTGTCAATATCGTATACCTTAAATTTAGAGGCGCTGAACAGCGTGATAAGTCTTTCAAGCATGGAGCGTCTCGCGGCGACTAACAATACGTTTAACACAGGCTGGTCGTCGTCGTTTTTACTTGAACCGGATACCACATAATCTATCTCCATTTCCGCCACGGGAATGGGAATAAAGTCCTGCGCCTGCAACAGCACCATTTTACGAAGCTTGTCATCAGACACTTTCGGGAACGAGGCAAAACGCATAATGACATTTTCGTTGTTTATGCCGATAACGATATCCTGAGATTTAAATCCGCCCTTGCTCACCATTTCACCGAGGACATCATAAAACGCATCGGCATTTCTCACAAAGCCTTCTTCTATGACTCCTTTTTCAATAGGGACCTTTGCAAACGCAGAAACGTGCGCGTGATCGCCGCTTTTTGTAAGCTCAACCGCCCGTATAGCGCCCGCGTCCATTTCAATTCCGATAACCGACTTTATTCTCGCCATGATACTGTCTCCTTTTCAAACAAGGATTTTAAACCGCTATGCTCCGGTTGCTGTTGTCGCCTGGAATATAGGCAGGTAAAGAGAAATCAACATCGTACCGACGACTCCGCCTATCGCTATGAGCGATATAGGCTCCAAGGCCGTACCGAGGTTTTTGGAAAGCGATGCGACGTCCTCCTCGAAAAACTCTGCGACTTTGTCAAGCATTGAGGGAAGCGTACCCGCTTCCTCGCCTATTGAAATCATGCTGATAAGCATCGGCGGAAACAGACCGGATTCCTGAAGAGACTCGTGTATGGAGCGGCCGTTTTCAATTTCTTCAATCGCTTTACTCACCGCTTCGTTGATTAAGTCGCTTCCGGAGGTAGGCCCCGCGCTTTCAAGTGCCTGAACTGCGGCGACGCCGCCGTTTAAAAGAGTTGAAAGAATACGGCAGAAGCGCGCGAGGACCGTTTTTGAAATAAGCTCGCCGATAAGCGGAAGCTTCATCTTGTTGTTTTCCCATATTTTGTGCACAATAGGCGTTTTTAAGCCGAATTTTACCGCGAAAAACAGAATAATCGCCGATGCTATATATATATAATACTTTGAGCGGATACTGCCGGACAGGGCGAATATCGCCGCGGTAATCGGATTGAGTTCAAGTGAGGAAGGAATCATTCCCTGAAAGATCGGTACCATAACAATGAGCATCACTATCAAAAGAACAACAGCAAAAGTGCCTATCATCTTCGGATAGGTGGTCGCGCTCTTTACGGCGTCCTTGAGCTGTTTATCCTTTTGAAGCTGAATTGCAAGCGAACTGAGGGTTTTTTCAAGCATTCCGCCCGTCTCACCCGCAGCTATCATAGCACAGTAGAGATCGTTGAAAATATGTTTTTGCTGCATAAAAGAGTCGGACAGACTCGCTCCGCCTTCGACATCCTGAGCTATATCTGTTATCGCCGCCGAAAGAGCCGCGTTAGCAGTCTGTGTCGCGAGAGTTTGCATTGACTGTGTTACGGGAATTCCCGCGGAAATCATAGCGGCCATCTGACGGCTGAATAAAGATAAATCGGTAAGAGACACTTTGCCCTTTAATTTTTTAACAGCCTTAGTTTTTTCCTCTATGAGGTCTGTCACAGTTATACCCGCTTCACGAAGCTTCTCAAACGCCTCGTCTCTGCTGTTGGCAGATATTTTCCCCGTAAGCGAATCGCCTTGTTTATTTATTGCTTCATATGTATATGCCGGCAAGTTATAACCTCCTCCCGCTATTAATACCCGGATGAATACATAAGTCTTTGAACCTCAGTCCTGTCAACACAGTATTCTAAAACGGTTTCTTTTGTAATTTTTTGTTCTTTTAATAGCTTTAACAGAGCCTGGTCCATTGTCTGCATGCCCATATTAAGAGCAGTCTGCATCGCGCTGTAAAGCTGATGGTCCTTATCCTCGCGGATGATATTCTTTATGGCTGGAGAATCCGTCATATACTCTACGGCGACAACCCTGCCCTTTTGGTTGATTGTGAGCATAAGCTGCTGGGATATTACCGCTTTGAGCGTATTGGATAGCTGCGTGCGCACGTTGCCCTTCTGCGCGTCCGGAAAAGTGTCGACAATACGCGATATCGTAAGCGGCGCCGTCTGCGTGTGAAGTGTTGAAAGAACGAGATGCCCGGTTTCAGCAGCGGTAAGAGCTATGGAGATACTTTCGGCGTCGCGCATCTCGCCTATCATTATCACGTCCGGGTCGTGGCGCAGCACCTGCCTTAACGCATTATTAAAGCTGTGCGTATCGGAGCCTATTTCTCTCTGCCTTATACTTGATTTGTTGTGAGAGTGCAAAAATTCTATCGGGTCTTCAATCGTTACGATATTTTCCGCGAAATTCTGATTGATATAATTGAGCATCGCCGCGAGTGTGGTCGATTTGCCCGAGCCCGTAGGTCCTGTGACAAGCACGAGTCCGCGCGGCAGGGCACAAATACGTTTTATATCGGGCGGAAGACCTAAGCTTTCCAAAGCAGGAATGTCAAACGGGATAGCCCTGAAAACCGCCGCGAGCGTCCCTCTTTGCACGATGACGTTTCCTCTGAAACGCGCGCACTTGGGTACCGAATGCGACAAGTCAAGCTCAAGCCTTTCCTGCAGTTCGTCTTTCTGACGCTGGGTTAGTATCTGAAAAAGAGTGTTTTCAACATCTTCAGGACGCATTACAGGATAATCCTGCCTTAACAGTTCGCCGTTAATCCTTATGCAAGGCGGCATGCCGACGACCATGTGCAGGTCGGAGCCTTTTTTTTCGACTGTCAGCCGCAGAAGGTCCTCAAGCGTCACAGGGTAGCTGCCCGGTTTATTCTGGTACTGCAATTGTTCTCAACCTCCAACTAAATACGGTGATTTCGAGTTATAACCCTAATTCTGAGAACATTGTCTGAATTACCTGTATATTCTCGGGAGATTCATAAACATAAAGGATATACTCTTCGCCTTCGGAACTGTCAAGGTCTCCCGAGAAGTAGAAGGCGTCCGCACTGAGGCCCGAAATCTCACAAAGCAGGTCAATCTTGTTTCTGATGTTGTTTATTTCCGTCTGGCTTGTTACGCTTTTCAAGGTCTTGTAAAGCTTAGTCGACGTAGTGTCAAGCTTCATTATAACGTCCACAATAGACTGCCTCTGGTCCTCTGGGCAGAATATCGTCACAGTATGGCTTATGTTGGGGAAGTTGCCGTAGTCAAACTGCACCTGTCCGTCAAAGCTTATAAAGCCGAGTTTATATTGAAGCTGAGAAGCCGTAACATTTTCAAGCTCATACTTAAAGAAGGTGTTAGAGGTTTTCAGGCTCTCCAAGTCAAAGCTTGAAATCATTGTAACGGCTTTTTCGACATCCTTCTCTCTGCCTAAAATCCATACGGTTTTAGCCAGAAGATCTACACCTAAAACCTGCACTTCAAGCTGGAAGTTAGTCACAATGCCCTCAACATCCGATTTCTCAATACAGGAAAGCGTAAGCTTTTTAAGGATTTCAACACCGTCCGTTATTTCAACGTCGTCGCCGTTAGTCTCACCGTCAGGCGTTGTGGGATTTAAGGTGTCCCCCGCTTCACGAACGTCGACAAGCGCCTTGATTTTCATTATATCCTTCAAAGCGTCGCCCGTAGCATAAACGAAAAGGCGGTTTGGAAAAGCGCCGAGCGTAATGCCCGGATGAAGACCAAGCTGCGAGAGAAGGGAACTGAAATCACTCGCCGGCATATAATCAAGCTCAATATAGTTGAAATAATTAGCGATATTAGCGCTTCCCAATGAAATGTTCGATTTGTTGTCCAGCAGAGCCACCAGCTCTCTTATCGTGGCAAGCTGCATCGGATACGCGTTCACCCAGCACTCCCTGTTCGTATCTCCAACCTCAATAAAGTTGACGCTCACTCCCAAGACGCCGAGCTGCGAGGTAAGTATGTCGGTGGTTATGTATTTAAGGTTAAATTTCACGAGAGCCGCCTTATCAATGAAGCTTGCGTCAAGCGTGCCGGTTTCGCCCACAATAAGCATATTCCCGTTTTTAATATATGACATATTGACTATACGAAGAAGGGTGTCAATCGCCTCAAGGGGCGATACATTGCTGATTTTTACGGTAACGGTCTGGTCGCTTCCTACATACAAAATAGTATAATCGGTAAATTTTGTAATTGCGGAAAGAGCGCTCAAAACGTTAACTTCGTTGAAGTTCACCGATATGTAGCCGTAATCCCTCTTGGTGTAAGACGCGTTAGATTGCACAGAGCCTTTCGGCATTAAAAGCACCTGACCCGGATAAATCAACGACGCCGACGCAATGTTGTTAAGCGCCACAATCTCGGAAACCGTTACACCGTAAGCAGCGGAGATTTTTGAGAGCGTATCGCCCGTCTTTACAGTATAATAGTTGCCTGTGGTATCCGCATTTGCCGCCATTGGCATAAGAATACCCGATACGAGCACAAGAGCGAGCATTATGATTATAACCGATTTCAGTGTTGACCTTTTCGCCTTCATTGTACAGTCCCCCTAATGTATGATAAAACAAATACCGTTATCTGCCGGAGTATTTTAAAATCTTCGTTTTGCCGCCTGCCGTGAACGTTACTTCCGCTTCAGTAATCTCCGCAACCTGCCAGGACGATTCGCCGAGACTTTCACCTACGGAAAGCCTGTATTCAATCCCGCCGTTGTTGATAATTGCCACTCTGTGACTGCCCGAGGCCCCTATCACGCAACCTGTATATTTTGCCTTCGCGAGAATTTCTTCCGACAGCGGGTCGCGTTTAATCAAAGCCGAAAGATCAGGGTCGGTGTTGCCGGCGACGTTTGAGTCGTTGGGCAGGATCACCGCGGCGTCGCCGGTAGGCGAAAGCCCCTCGGACGGAAGGGGCGCTAAATCCTCGCCTAACGTTCCGTCGCTGAAAACCATAACAAGAAATACCGCGATAGCGATTATAAAAACCATAATCGGTATGAGATATTTCATAAAAGCGTTTTTCTTGAAAAACTCACCTACGGTTCCCGAAATCTTAATTGACGAACCCGAGTCTTTCTTTCCAAAATTTTTTAATTTTTCACTTAAGCCTTCAAAAGCCATTAGGAGCCCTCCCGCAAAGAAGTATTATTACTGCCCGCATTGTACGCCACATGCATAAAACACATATATCCGACAATATATTTTCCTAAGAAAAAACATTGCCGCATGCGTGATACTGCTAATCCGATATGTAACTAAATCCGATAAGCGCGAAATAAAACTATCCGTTACCGTGTACACTGATATAACACTACGATACATCACTTATAATAATACACTAATAATAAAAAAAATACAATAGGTTTTTTTTGTATATATCCGACAAATAAGGCGAATTTTACAGATTAACAGTGTGCAAAAAGTATATTATCTCTTTTTTCTGTCCGCGCCGCGCCCGTAATCAGCTCCGTAGCTTTTGCTGTATCCGTAGCTTCTGCTGAAATATCCGCTTCCCGGCTCGCTTATCAGTCCGATAATGCCTTTGTTAGCGTTATTGTAAATGCAGCCGAAGATTTCCGATTTTGTAGTGCTCAGGTCACTGATGGCATACTCGACTTCGTTCATCGAGGGTTTGTTCTCGGACACGACAAAAAGCACGGCGTCGCAATAGTTGGAAACAATAGTGGCGTCGGCAACCACGCCCGCAGGCGCGCAGTCAACAATGACAAAATCAAAGTTTTTCTTCGCTTCCAGTATTGTGTCCCGCGTAGCCGCCGAGGCAAGAACCTCCGACGGGTCGGAAATCGGAACACCGCTTACGAGAAGATACAGGTTGTACTTCTCAACATATTTTACGGCTTCCTCAAAGCTGAATTTTCCGCTGACAATGTCATAAATACCTTTATCGCTTCCGACGGGAACGCCTAAGGTTTTATAAACCGTGGGTTTTCTTATGTCGCAGTCGATAAGCAAAACAGATTTACCGCTTTTCGCGAGCGAGAGCGCTACGTTCACGGCAATCGTCGTTTTTCCTTCGTTTTCGGTAGAGCTTGTGACCGCGAACACCTTGTAGCCTTTTTTGAAGCTCGCGTTCTCAATTTTCGTTCTGATGAGCTTGAAGGTTTCTATAAAAGGCAGACCCACAGTTTTATCCGTAATTAAAAGACCCTTTTTCGCCTCATCCTTGCGTTTTTTAAAATCCAGCCTCGAAACCGTCGCTATTATGTTGAGGTTGTACCTCTTTTTAATATCGTCGCTTGTTTGGACAAGATTTTTAATCCTGTTTGAAATAAGGATAATCGCAAAGGCTATTATCGCGCCCCCCACAGCGCCGATAAACGTATATAATATTCCCGAATAGTCGGAATCGGGTGACGACGGAACGGTGGCGTCGTTTACCACGGTAAATTCAGCGTTCGGAAAGGAGTCCTCCATAACCTGTGAGTAAACGCTTGTGAGCGCCTTGCCTATCTGGTACGACTTTTCCGCATCGTTGGTAACAACTCTGACGGAAATCATCGTAGTATCGGAAATGACGCTCGCGCTGACGCTTCCCTTGATTTGCCCGACAGAATACTCCTGACCCGTTTGCGCCTTAACCGCCTGTTGGACAAGCGAATAAATATATTCGGTGTCGGACAATATAATTTTAAAACTCGTGGCAAACATCGCAGAAGCCGTAACATCGCTTGCGGTAGTATATTTTGCCGCTTCTCCCGCTATGTCGCTTGATTTATTTGAAGCGTTGAAAAGGATTTTTGAAGAAAACCTGTCCTCGTATGTCGCCTTCGAAAACACAAATCCCGCCGTGGCGAAAATCAAAACAAGAATTGCTATTACCCACCACTGAGCCGCGATAACTCTTATAAATTTAAGTATAGTTTCAAAGCTTATGCCATATTCCTCGTCGCGTATGTTCGCGTTATAATCGTTGCCTGACATTTACTGTTCTTCCCTTCATGCGTATTCGACTAATTGTATCATATCCGATACACCTTTTACAACACTTTTTTTAATTGAAGCCCATTTTCCCGAATAAATCGCTTCTGTCTTTGACCTTTTCCCCGTCGATTGCCGCTATTTTGGACACTTCTTCGGATACTCTTCCGATATTTCTTATAATTTTGAACCAGCGGGCGACCCAGAAAAGAGGAAGCATCGCCGGAATTTTACGCAATACCGGATACAGCGCCGTCATCAAAGTATATGACGGAAGAATTCTCCCGAGCACATAGCGAAATCTCGACCCTCCGATTTTACTCTGAGGCGCCGCGGAATTCGTATAAAACAGCTCGTCAGTACCGAAAATTCCGCTTTCAATCACATATTTTTCGAGCCTTTTTATAACGCTGTCCGCTTCGCCGTTTTCAAACCAATATTTGCCGAGCCGTTCCGCCGCTTGCGAAAACTCGTAAAGTCCGGCTTTTTTAAGCTGCCCGTCTATATGTCCGGCGTCGCAATCGGGCAATAGCTTTTTACGCAGAACATAGTCGTCAGTTATGCTTCTTATACCCGTCCCCGCGACAAGAAAATGGTGCGCGGCGTGACCTGTGACATATATAAATAAATCCTCTCCGGTCATTTTCAGTTTACGGGAGTTTGTGCTTTCAGGCGAAAGTCTGCACAGTAATTCGGCAAAATAGTCGTGCGTGAGGTCTGTTTCAAAGTTTAAGTCGAAATGGATTTCAACGGTGAGGTTCGGTTTTTTTACAAACGCTATATCCTTTGTGTTTTTCTGCCCCTCTTGCACATAACCGAGTCCGAGCATTATTTTTTCCGCCCGCGAAACGTCCCGCGCAGCCACATATATGTCTATATCCAAGGAAAATCTCATATCGGTAGCCGGATAGTGTTTCGCTATTTCGTTTCCTTTTAAAACGCAGTACTCTATATTCTCCGCCGCAAGGCGTTCCTCGATTTTTTTTAGCTCCAAATGCTGCGCGGTCTCGCGCTGCGCAACCTTGAAAAGCTCTGACATAAATTTTTTACGGATATCTATATCAAGGTCATTAAGCTTTAATACCGAATAAGCCGCCATATTCGCAACCCTATGAGCGGCGGCAAGCCTGAAAACGTCGTCAAGGTCAACGTTTTCGGGAACGGGCGGCGGCTCTGCGCCTTTTAGCGCGCACCCAAGAAGCATAATCAGATATGTTACACAGGGCTTAGGCTCCGGCAATTTGGCGGCAGGCGCGCTTTCGTCCGTCTTTTTGGCGCTCCTTCGCAGTCTCCTGAGCGGATAACGCAGCTTAAACAGTCGCGTCCACAAAAAAACGTACAAACGGTAAAACGGCGAACGAACATCAAAGGTTTCCCCTTTCCGGCTTATTTTTTCAACAACGCCTATCACCATCCCGTCGTTGATACCGTACTCCGGGTCGAATTGATTGTCCCCGCTCATTATATATTCACCGTTTTTTACACTGACTATTCTATGAAGAACGAAAGAGCCGTCAGCCCGTCTATATAAAGGCAAATCCCCCTTTTTTAAAGGAGGTACTGCTTTTTTCAGTATAACGCTGTCCCGCTTTTCAACAAGCAGCGGGAGCATACTCGTACCCGTGACGGGTAATGTAAACTCGCCGCCGCTTTCGATTGTTTCAGTTATGACGGGCAGAAGGTCGGATAGCCTGTATTTCACACAAACAGCCCCTTCATTTAAGTTGCAAGTTGCAAGTTTTGGGCGGGCACAAATTCTGAGATATAATATTTTGCGTAGCAAAACCACCGAAATTATTCATTATTCATCAGCGAAGCGGCTTCATTGTTCATTATTCATTTGAAAAAATCGCGGGGAGCTGGGGAGCTAATGAATAATGAATACTGAAAAATGAATAGTTGTGGGCGGGACACCCGCACCCGATTAAGTTGCAAGTTGCAACCTGCAACTTCCAACTTATTCTTGCACTATCCCCCGTGCCCTTAGTTTATCAAGGAATATCCGAAGCTCCGCGTGAAGGCGTTCATCGCCCGCAGACGGATATTCCTCTTTAAGTCTTTTTACAATCTCTTTTTCATCGAGCGCTTCTTCAAGGCAGCGCCAGATAAAAGCCGCAGTATCGTTCAACGTCATAACGCCGCGCAGCTTCGCAGCTTCCTCGCCGACAGCCACGACAATGTCGCTTCCGGCGACGTTTCTTAATATATAATTTTCATTTAATTTCATTTTTTCCTCCCATAACTTTCCACTTGCAACTCAATAAATTGCCAACCGCAGGTTCCGAAACTTGCAACTTGCAGCTTCCAACTTATTTACCCATTCCCTCATAAGCCGTTCTCACCGCATCCTGTGAGATATTGCAGTGAAGTTCAAAAACGCCGATTTCCGTAAGCAGCTTGTCAAGAAGCGAGAGCAGTTTTTCCATACTGCCGCGCCCCGACGGGCGCAGCGTCTGGTCGAGGATGTATTTTATCGCCTTTTGCGGCGCGGCTCTGTTTATATGATTACTCTGTGAGCGAATGATATACGCGATTGCTTGCAGCGGAATTTGTTCGTTTACACTTTCGTCCGTCTTTCCGCTCCAGGGAGTGCCGCAGGCGTAGAATTTTCCGTCTATTAGGCGTATCGCGGGCTTGTCGTCGTTTATGATTTTAGCCTTTTCTTTAAATAAATCAAGCCAAAGGTGAGTATGCGTCGATTTTCCGGTTCCGGACGGAGCCGAAAAAAGGTAAGCCTTACCGTCCAAAGCCACCGCGGAAGCGTGAAGCAAAAGCCCGCCGCGCGTTATAAGCTCGCGGTAAAACGCGTCTCCCGTATAAATATACTCACATTCCTCAAGCGTCAAATGAGGCAGTTTTTGCTGTTTTTCAAGCAAAAAGCTATCGCCGACGCGTATGATAATGTCAGCCTTCGCGTGACTTTCCAATCGGTACGCAAGTACGCGGGAGCCAAGCATATTATATTTCGGTTCAATGTCCACAACAAGACCGGCGGCACAAATTAGCATATGC
>CAZQXZ010000020.1:22762-24067 GCA_964597515.1 uncultured Eubacteriales bacterium
CAATGACCGGGCGGACTTTCGTCCGCCCGGAAATTGTTTTAGTTTATGCCGATATTAATACCAGCCGTCATCAATGGGTCCGTCGCCGACGGAGACCGTGATGATATCCTCGAGCTCGAATTCTTCGACCTCAAATTGCGGGGTTTGATATTCTTTCATTCAAAATACTCCTTTCCAGCCAGCTCATAATGCTTATGGGAAAAAATCCGAAAAAGGAACCGTAATTTCCCCGCCGCCTGTGCCGGGCTGAACGCCGCCTTCATCTTCCGTTGTTAGGGGTGTTGAAACGGCGAGTACGTCCTCTGTTTCAAACTGCATTACAGAGAAGTACGGTTCTTCGTACAGTCGGTTTTCCATATTACGGCAGCCTGCTTACATGCGCGCCCGCCGTTGTGTACACATAGTCCGAATAGTGAGTTGTACCGTTATAAACGACATACATTCTCGCCTTAATCGGTGTATCGAAGTTCGCGGCAGGTATGCCTGTAAGAGCGACGCGGAACTTATAGCCGGTGGTACCGTCTTCATAAACATAGTTGTCTGTATAGGTGTTTGTGACGCCGTTAATCGTAAGCTGAACACCGACCTCTGACACGTTGGTGGCGCGGCCGCCGACAATGTTAATCGGGATGCCGGCAATCAGGAACTTGCCTGTAAATCCGAGGTCGACAAGCGCGCTGTTGTCCGCATTGGGTCTGATTTTTGTTGCATCAGA
Organism: uncultured Eubacteriales bacterium; assembly: GCA_964597515.1. Lineage (GTDB taxonomy): Bacteria > Bacillota > Clostridia > Oscillospirales > Acutalibacteraceae > DTU089. The sequence continues at coordinate 23,478 of CAZQXZ010000020.1, forward strand.
AAAGTTAACAGAAACAAGGTTGGACTTCTTAAAACCCTCTGTAGCATCCATTTCTGCCAATGTCAATGTGACGGACTTGCCTTCAACAAATCTTTTAAGCTGTGTTTGCTTTGTCAAAGTGCTTTCTGGAATACCAATATACGTTTCTTTATCAAGTGCTTTAATAACTTTAAACTGGAGTGAGAAAACATGAGTAGAGGGATCCGGAGTGAAATTTGTAACACCTGTTACGGGTAATTGAGTTACGATCAAAGCTTTTGAGTAACCCTTGGTGTTGTCATTTCCGTTTGCCGCAACACCAGCAGCAATTGTAGCCCACGCAGAAGTGTTAACAGTTGATGTCGATTTAATTAAAGTGTCATTATAATATTCAGAGAACGTTCTCGACCCATCAACATATTGATAATATTCACTATCATAAGCGATACAAACTGCGGCAGGAACCATATGAATATCGGCTATGACCTCATCCTCACTGAAAACATAGTGTATCTTTACCGTTACCACTGAATTAAGTGCTAATCCAATAGTTGCATCTGACTCAGTCCTTAAACCCCATGAACCGCTAGGAACCGCAGACGCTGATAACG
>CAZQXZ010000021.1:0-23634 GCA_964597515.1 uncultured Eubacteriales bacterium
TATGAGCAAAAGTTATCGCAGCCGTACATAACGGGCACAAAGGCGTTCTCTTTGCCGCCGCGCTTTATCGGAAGCCCCTCGGCTATCACGCCGTCGCTTTCGGTAACGTCAATAATCCGCTTGCCTGTGCAGAGCGCTTTTGAGAGCATCTCCGGCAGGCGGTGCGTAACGTGTGTGCCGAAAACAAGGTCTACAAACGGGTAGCTGTTTTTAATTTTTTCCGCGATATGGGGCTGCTGGGTCATGCAGCCGCACAGGACTATAAGCATTTCCGGACGCTGTTTCTTATATTTTTTAAGCGCGCCGACATTCCCGAACACCCTGTCCTCGGCGTGTTCCCTTACGGCGCAGGTGTTGTACAAAACAAGGTCGGCGTCCTCCGGCGAATTCGTAAAGGCGTAACCCATAAGGGACAGCATTCCTCTTATCCTTTCACCGTCCGCAACGTTGCCCTGACAGCCGTATGTGTGCGTAAACGCCTTGGGCTCCCTGCCGCGGCAGCGTACAGAAAGCACGCTTTTAACCTTCTGTGAGTATTCGGACTGCTCCTTCATTTTTGCGTCTGTAACAAAAAAGTCTCTGGGCAAACTAATCCTCCCGCTTGTCGGTCAGGACATTAACAAGCCACGCCAGTATATCGTTATAGACTCTGCCGTCCGTTTCCTCGTTGAGTATCTCGTGGCGAAGATTAGGATAAAGTATGACCTCTGTCTCGTGACCCGTCGCCTCAAGCTTGTCCGCGACGGCAAGAACGCCTTTGCCGTTCATACCGATAGGGTCCTTCGCGCCCGATATTATCATAATCGGGAGCTTTACGGGAACAGAACGCGCCCAGGCGGGGTCAGACGCCAATACGCTTATGCTTATAAGGTCTCTAATCCCCGCGAAGGACAACGGATTTCCGCAAAGCGGGTCGTTCTTATAATTCTCAATATTCTTCCTGCTTATACTGAGCCAGTCGAGGTCGTCCTCTTTTTCGGAAATGAGAAGCGAGGCGAACTTATTTGCGAACACAGAAATGCTTTCATTGACGGAGCGCACTCCTAATCTCTCGGCAAAATCCTTTGCGGCAAGAGAAGCAAAGTCAAGCACGGCGGGGATTTGCCCCGTACCGCATAAAATCAGACCGCGAAGCCCGTCTCCGAACATCCCCGCGTACACTCTCGCGCAAAAGGAGCCCATGCTGTGACCGAAAAGGAATAGCGGCAGGTCCGGAAAACGCTTTTGCATAATACCCGTGAGAATGCGCATATCGTCCACAAACCTGAAATGCCCGTCCTTTTTTGCCGTAAACCCGAGTCCGAATTCGTCCGCGACGGATTTGCCGTGACCGAGATGGTCGTTCCCGAATACAATAAAGCCGTTTTGCGCGAGAAACCGCGCGAAATCGTCATACCTTCCGATATGCTCGGATACGCCGTGCGCTATCTGAAAAAGCGCGCGCGGCTGCGTCTTGTCGTCCTGCCATATAAGCGTTCTTATGTTATCAGTCCCCGTAGATGAAATAAAGTACGCTTCTTTTCTTATTACAGCCATATTCCGGTTCTCCTTTCAACATTGAAATCAGCCGAGCAGATACACTCTCGTCTCATACGGCTTCGTTGTAAATCCGTTGTTTGTAACCGCGGGACAATCGTAGTTTGAGATAAGCGGCTCTGCCGAATTCAGGTCAATACCTTCCGGAGCCTCAAAAACAACGGATTTTTCCGTGAACGAACAGACGACAAACAACTTTTTGCCATCAAAATTTCGCTCGTATACATAAAGGTCTTCGCTGTCTTTCATATGCTCCTTGAAGTCTCCGTATGTAAATACCGGGTTTTCCTTGCGCAAAGCGATGAGCTTCTTGTAAAAATTCAGAATACTGTCGGGGTTTTGCATATCGTTTTTGACGTTTATCTCTGTGTAATTGGGATTAATCCAAAACCACGGTTTTTCACCCGAGGTAAAGCCGGCGTTTTTGCTGTCGTCCCATTGCACCGGCGTCCTCGCGTTATCGCGCGACGCCGTTTTGGCAAGGCTCATAACCTTTTTGTGGCTCATTCCGAATTTTCGCATCAGCTTATAGACATTCTTTGTCGAAACGTCCTCGTACATCTCTATTTCGGGCAGCCTTATACTCGTCATACCGATTTCCTGCCCCTGGTATATAAACGGCGTACCTCCTAAGCACAAATACGACACGGCAAGCATTTTGCCGCTTTCAACCCTGTATTTTTCGTCGTCGCCGTAACGGCTTATTATCCTCGGATGGTCATGGTTTTCAATGTAAAGAGCGTTCCACGCCTTGCCGTAAAGCTCTTTCTGCCATTTTGACATCGCCGATTTATATTTTTTGAGTTTGAACGGTCTTTGAATAAAATCGGTAATGAAACAGTCCGCCTGCATATGCTCAAAATGGAACATCATACTAAGCCTTTGGTCTTTTCCCTCTGCCGTTAGCTCCAAAGCGTAGTCGGGAGTCAGCATCGGCGCCTCGCCCACGGTGAAGCAGTCGTAATGCGCCAGAACGTCATTTTTGAACTCCGCAAGGTATTCGTGAAGATGCGGGCCCCTTTTGTAATGCTCTATACCGCAAGCCACGGGAATGGGGAAGCCGTTGGGAAGCCCCTCTTTCTTGGAAATAAAGGTGATAACGTCCTCGCGGAAGCCGTCTACACCCATATCAAGCCAAAACCGCATTATATTTTTTACTTCCTCGCGTACCTTCGGGTTATCCATATTGAGGTCCGGCTGCTCGTTGGCAAAAAGGTGTAAATACCACTGATTGAGGTGTTCGTCATAAGACCAGCCGGGACCGGCAAACGTGCTTTTCCAGTTGTTCGGCGGTTTTTTACCGCCCTTTTTGCCGTCGCGCCAGAAGTAATAGTCATGGTACGGGTTGTCCTTTGACTTTTTGCTTTCCAAAAACCATTTGTGTTCGATAGAGGTATGATTTATAACAAGGTCCATAATTATCTTCATACCTCTTGAATGGGCTTCGTTTAATAGCGTTTTAAATTCGTCAAGCGTACCGTAATCGGGCGAAATGTCCATATAATCCGCGATATCATAGCCGTAATCGTGGTTCGGAGACGGATAGAGAGGAGAAAACCAGATGGCGTTCGCCCCTAAATCCTTTATGTAATCAAGCTTTGATATAACGCCTCCTATATCGCCTATACCGTCGCCGTTAGAGTCACAAAAGCTGCGGGGCCAGATTTGGTATACTATCAAATCCTTGTAAAAAGCGCCTGACATACAATCACATTCCTTTCCTTTAATTACAAATAGCTATATTTTAATAATATTATCATACTATGCCGTACATTTCAATAAAAAGAGGGAAAAACACTGTATTTTCTTGCATATGCCCTTTCGGTATGTTAAAATTCATTTAAACGTTTCGAAAGGAGAAACAATATGCCGCAGACGTTAAATCAGAATTCAAAGGCCGTGATTATCGGGCTTACCGATACGGGAGAAATAATCCCCGCAGCGGCGGGCAGAATATCCACGCAGAGCGGCACCGCTCTTGAGATTTTTGAGCGTTCAGGCGACGGAGAAAAGAACCAAAAGCTTATCTCCAAGGTGACGCGCTCGGGACACAACTCCACGGTTGAGCATACGGTTTACAATATAGCGTTTCAAAACATCTCCGTAATGGCGGAGCAGTTTATCATCGAGTTCCGTCTCGCGTCTTTTACGGTAAAATCAAGGCGTTACGTCGATTTTGCCTCTCAGGGCTTCTACACGCCCGACTTCGGCTCTGTTTCGGCGGCGAACCGTTACCGCGGGCATATGGATTATCTTTACTCACAGTACGCGTATTTTATAAGCCGGGGCATAGAGAAGGAGGACGCGAGGTTTTTGCTCCCCTACTCCCTTTACAGCAATTTCTACTGCACTGTAAACGCCCGTGAGCTTATACATATGCTCTATTCTATGATATACGGAAGAGGAGCGTCGTTTCCGGAAATCCGTGAACTCGGGCTTTCCCTGCTCGAACAGGCAAAAGCCAGAACCCCCGGTATTTTTACCGATTTTGAGACCCGCCGCCCGACCGCTTCGGAAACCCCGTATTTCGATTACGCCGAAACGGCAAAAGTCATAAAAAAAGACGCCCCGCTTACGGAGCTGCTCTCCTGCCCGTCAAACCCCGCCGCGTGCGCCGCGCGCGCCGCGCTGATTGAATTTACCGCTCTTTCATCACAAACGATTGAGCGCATCGTTTGTGACAAGGCGGAATGTGAGAAGATAATCTCAAAAATACTCGCCACGCGCCGCCCGAGGGCGCTTGAAGCGGCAAATTTCACCTTTCGCCTCAACGGCGTGTCGCTTGCGTGCGTAACCCACTTCGCTCGCCATAGAATTCAGTCGGCGGGCTTCCCCTCTCTGCTTCTGACTGACAGGGAGAAATACATCATACCGCCCTGTGTCCGAAAAGACGCACAGCTTCAAGAGCTTTATAAAGACGCGTTTCTTAAAACAAAAAGGCTTTACGACGAATTCAAGGCAGAGGGAATAATCCCCGAAACACTCGTCTACCTTCAGCTCTCCGGCAACGCGCTCGATTTTGTCACCACAATGAACGCGAGGGAGCTGCTGCTCTTTCTGCGCCTTCGCACCTGTAACAGGGCGCAGTGGGAAATCAGGGCTTACGCCATTGAAATGCTGAAAACACTCCGAGGAGTGTCCCCCGAAATATTCAACTCATACGGTCCGGGCTGCTATCTGGGCAAATGCCCCGAAGGTACTATGAGCTGCGGCAAAGCCGATGAGGTCGCGCAATATTTCAAACGCTTGGAAACGCATAATCAATAAAATTTTAACTTGAAGCGCGGGGCATAACGCCCCGCGCTTCAAGTTAAAAAAAGGACGACTTGTTTGCTTTTAAAATCAGATTATTTCCTTCGGATAAGCCCCCATAAACTCTTTTATCCGTAAATCTCCGCTTTGAGATATTCGGCGTTTTTGTTTTCGTCCGCGACGATTACGGACATTCCGCGCCTGCTCGCGTAGCGCCATGTGTCGTCGGCGGGAATTGTGACGCTTTTTATTTCGTAGCCCGTATAAAGAGCCGGCGCGAACGATGCGAGGGAAAGTATCTCGTCCTTCGTAAGGTCGGTTTTTATGAGCGACATCATCTCCCTTGCCGTACCGTACAGCTTTGCGGGCGAGGTCTTTACAACCTGCGCGATGATGCTTTTGACTACCTCCCTTTGCCTGTCTGTCCGGTGAAAGTCGGAGTCGAGCTTTCTAATCCTGCAATACCAGAGCGCCTCCTTGCCGTTGAGGTGAATGTTCTCGCCCGATTTAATATTCGGAAGATTGACATATGAGCCGTGCATATACCTTGCCTCGTCTTCGGTTATATCAACGTATACGCCCCCGACGCCGTCGATAAGCTTCCTGAAAACGTCGAAGGTCACGAGCATATAGCTGTCAATATCAATCTTAAAATTCTTTTCAATCGTATCCGTTAAAAGCTCCGGACCGCCGAAAACGTTGGCGCTGTTGAGCCTGTTGTGACCGTTGCGCGGTATCTCGACGTATAAATCCCTCATAAAGGACGTAAGGACGATTTCTTTTTTAACCGCGTTAACGGATACGAGCATCATCGTATCCGAACGCGTATCCGCCTTTTCGCTGCGCGAATCGACTCCTATAAGCAATATATTTTTTACATCGTCCGAGGACGCGAGGTCTGACTGCTGTATATAACTGTTTATGTGCTTTTCGCCCGTTTCGTATTCAATACCGTCAAGAAGCGAAATAACCGAATACACACCCGCCGCGCCCGCCGCGACGAGTACAAGAAGCAGCAGAGCGATAAGCTTAAACAAAATATGCTTCTTTTTCTTTTTGGATTTTCGGACAGACTTGGATTTTTGGAAAACGTCTATTTTTTCCGCATCTGAGCTGTTTGAGTAAACATCCTCAAACTCCTGCTCCTCCACGAAAACAAAATCGTCATATTTGCGTTTTTTTCCGCCTGACTGCCCGCCGTTCGGGCGTTTATCGGCATTGTCGCCGTTTTTAATATTTTTGCCGTTTCTTTTATTATCGGACATATCGCACTCCAAAATTAATTTTACTATGATACTTTAACTTAAATTTTGAATTTTCTCAACACTTTTTTGGATATTTCCGAGATTTAACGCTTTTTTAACAATCTTGTTGAAAAAAAACGCCGTTAGATATATAATTATTACATAAAGGTTAGGCTTCCCTAACCTTAAACGTGTTAAGCGGTGGTTTTTTATGTTAGGTAAAAACGTCAGGATTACTGTTACGAATAAAATCGGTTCCCCTATGGAAAGCGGCGGCGTCTATCTGCTCAATTTCGGACAAATCGTCAATAACGACGATTTGCCCGACCTTGTCGCGGGCGCCGTTATTATGGGAATTGACCATCCCGTAGGGGTATTTGACGGTAAGATCGTAGCGTATGTTAAGTTTTCCGACGGCGGCGTTATTTTAATAGCCTCACCGAAATCAAAAAGATATATCAATTACAATATAGACGACTCCGTTAAATTCCTAACCGATGGGCGCGAGTACGTTCTCGAATGCCTGTATGAGCGCTCGTGCGGCGCGGTGGTTTTTAGGATTATCAGCGGGTCGCCGCGTTTTTTGCTCATAAGGAACAGGCGCAGCTCGCACTGGGGCTTTCCCAAGGGGCATATGGAGTTCGGCGAAACACCCGAGGAAACAGCCGCAAGGGAAGTGCTTGAGGAAACGGGCATACGCATAAAGATACTGCCCGATTTCGTATGCAAATCCGAATACACAATACAGGGCAGAATAGAAAAAACGGTCAATATTTTCTTAGCCTCCACCGCCGATACGCAGACCGTCATTCAAAAGGATGAGATCGAGGATTACGTCTGGCTGAAATATGAGGACGCGGTCGCCACTGTCAAATTCGAAAACGATAAAACTATTCTCACAAACGCGAGGAGGTATCTTATCGATAATAAGATTACGGATGTGTAGGCGGCTTTTATCAAACCGCCTTTTTCTTTATTAACGAAAAGCCGCACGAAGCGTTTATGACCCCGCAAGTACCGCGTACAGCTTTTCAAGCGTTTCCCCGCCGCATTCCGGCGTATCTTCGAGCAAAAACGGTATATTCAGCTTTTCATATTTTGATACGCAGAGCTTCTTAAACGGGAGAAGCTCTGTTTTTTTCAGGTTGGAAAAGCTTTTGGCTATGTCCGCTATTTGCCTTATACATTCCTCTGTGTCCGTAAGGTTTGGTATTACGACGTGGCGAACCCAAAGAGGGACGCCCATATCCTCCGTGAGCTTCAAAAAACGTATCGTTTTATTTAAGCTTGCGCCGCAGTATTTTTTATACAGCTCGTCCGACGGAAACTTGATATCGCATATCACAAGGTCGGTATTTTCGAGAACGTCCCTTACATATTCGCCCAAAACCGCTCCGGACGTATCAAGGGCGGTATTTATCCCCATTTCGTGAAGCAGCCCGAAAAGCTCCGAGACAAACCGCGCCTGTAAAAGCGGCTCGCCTCCCGAGACGGTAACGCCTCCGCCCTCGCCGAAATACGGCTTAAAGCGTGCGGCGCGCTTTGCTATTTCCCGTGCGGTATATTCAACTCCGGACGAAACGTCCCATGTGTCGGGATTGTGGCAGTATACGCACCGCAAGGGACACCCCTGCATAAAAACCACATAGCGAAGCCCGGGACCGTCCAACGCGCCCATGCTTTGAAATGAATGTATATATCCGTTCATAGCCTGTCGTGAAAGGTTCTTGAAATGACCTCGTCCTGCTGCGCGCGGGAGAGCTTGTTGAAGCTTACGGCGTATCCCGAAACGCGTATGGTCAGGTTGGGGTAATTTTCCGGATGCTTTTGCGCGTCAAGAAGCGTTTCCCTGTTCATGACGTTTACGTTCAGATGCTGCGCGTTTTGCGCAAAATAGCCGTCCAACACGCCGCAGAGGTTTTTGTATCTTGTCTCATCGTCGGCTCCGAGCGCAAACGGCACCACGGAAAACGTGTTTGAAACGCCGTCCCTGCATATGTCGTATGAAAGCTTCGCAACTGAGTTCAGTGCGGCGAGCGCGCCGTTCTTTTCGCGGTTGTGCATCGGATTGGCGCCCGGGGCGAAAGGCGCGCCCGCTTTTCTGCCGTCGGGCGTGCTTCCGGTCTTTTTTCCGTAAACCACGTTTGAGGTTATCGTTAAAACCGAGAGCGTATGTTCGGCGTTTCTGTATAAGGGATACTTTTTCAGCTCGTCATAAAACGCCTTAACCTGCCGCACGGCTATTTCGTCCGCCCTGTCGTCGTCGTTTCCGAAGGCGGGATATTCGCCCGTTATCTCAAAATCCTTAATCAGCCCCGTTTCATCGCGCACAACCCTGACCTTTGCGTATTTTATCGCGCAAAGGGAGTCACAGAGTACGGAAAGCCCCGCAATGCCGAATGCCGTGAAGCGGCGCACGTCGGTATCGTGCAGCGCCATTTGCGTCTTTTCATACGCGTATTTATCGTGCATATAATGTATCATATTGACCGCCGAAACGTATGTTTTACAGAGCCACGGACGGTATAAGTCCATAAGTGCGAGCACCTTTTCGTAGTCAAGGTATTCCCCCCCGTAAGGCCTATGCCCGGGAGCTACCATCTCTCCGCTTATTTCGTCCCTGCCGCCGTTGAGACTCATTAAAAGCAGCTTTGGCAGGTTCGCGCGCGCTCCGAAAAACTGCATATCCTTCCCAACTTTCATAGCGGAAACACAGCAGGCTATGGCGTAATCGTCCCCGAAGCTTTCACGCATGAGGTCGTCGTTTTCATACTGTATCGCGTCCGTATCGCACGAAACCTTGGCGGCGAAGCGTTTGAAGCTCTGCGGCAGGCTTTTTGACCAGAGCACCGTCAGGTTAGGCTCCGCCGAGGGTCCGAGGTTATAAAGCGTGTTGAGCATCCTGTACGAGCTTTTCGTGACCAATGTCCTGCCGTCTTGCCCCGTCCCGCCGACAGCTTCGGTTATCCAGAGCGGGTCGCCCGCGAAAAGCTCGTTGTACTCGGGCGTGCGAAGGTGCCTCGCCATACGAAGCTTAATAACGAAATCGTCAAACAGCTCCTGCGCCTGTTCCTCGGACAGCAGTCCCGCCTTGATGTCGCGCTCAAAGTATATGTCGAGGAACGCCGTGTTTCTGCCCAAGCTCATCGCCGCGCCGTTTTGCTCCTTTAACGAGGCAAGGTACGCGAAATACAGCCATTGGACGGCTTCCTTCGCGTTTTTTGCGGGTTTTGAAATATCGCTGCCGTAAAGCGCCGCCATCTCTTTCATTTTTCCGAGGAAATTTATCTGCTGATAAAGCTCCTCTAAAAGGCGCACTCTTTCGGCGTCGATATCTCCGTAGCTCAGAGCGTTTTTATCGGCTGTTTTCTGTTCTGTCAGGACGTCAACGCCGTACAGCGGCACGCGCCTGTAATCGCCTATTATGCGCCCTCTCCCGTAAGCGTCGGGAAGCCCCGTGATTATTCCGCAGCGGCGCGCCTTTCTTATATCCTCGTTGTATACGCGGAAAACGCCGTCGTTATGCGTCGTCCGATAACTAAACTCGCTCTCGACCTCGGGCGACAAGGCGTAACCGTACGCCTTACACGAGGTTGAGGTCATCTTTATCCCTCCGAACGGATTTATTCCCCTTTTCAGCGGCGCGTCTGTCTGAAGCCCGACAATCAGCTCGTTTTCCCTGTCAAGATAACCGGGTCTGTACGCCATGGGCGAGCTTACCGTTCGCGTATCCACGTCGAGAACGCCGCCGTTTTCGCGCTCCTTTTCAAAAAGCGCGTTAAGCTTTTCCATAAGCTCCTTTGTGCGCTTTGTAACACCCATTAAAAAAGCTTCATCGCCTGTGTACGGCGTATAATTTTCCTGTATAAAGCTTCTCAGATTTATTTCATTTTTCCACGCGCCGGGCTTAAAATCCCGCCATGCCTCAAATTCCATATACGCGTCTTCCTCCTTCCAAAAACAAAACAGCAGACTGTAAATCAGTTTGCTGCCCAGACGGTCGGCTATTTTGAGATACCGGCTCACAGTGGTACTCCACTTAAATCCGTCAGATACCGATATCTTTTTCATTTAGATATTATCATATAAAACGGACAGTGTCAACAGCTTTTTACATATTCCGTATTGTATAATACGCGTATTTGTGATAATATAAAATCGCTTAATTCCGGAGGGCTTTATGGGATTGTTTGAGCTTATTATCATTGCCCTCGGGCTTTCGACAGACGCCTTTGCCGCGGCTGTCTGCAAAGGTCTTTCGATGCGAAAAAGGAATTACGCCAGAGCTTTCATAACCGGTCTGTCCTTCGGCGCCTTTCAGGCGCTTATGCCGCTTATCGGCTGGGCTTTGGGCAGCCGTTTTGAGGACTATATCGCAAGCTACGACCACTGGATAGCCTTCGCGCTGCTGTGTTTTATCGGCGGGAAAATGGTGTTCGAGTCGGCTTTTAAGGAAGACGGCGGCGTTTGCGGCGATGATTATTTCTCATTTAAAGAGCTTTTCGTTCTCTCTGTTGCCACGAGCGTTGACGCTCTCGCCGCCGGAATTGCATTTGCGGTTATAGGGATAGACGGCTCAAAAATTCTGCCCTCGGTAGGGCTCATAGGCTTAATCACCTTCACCCTCTCGTTTATCGGCGTCGTCGCGGGAAACAGGCTCGGGGTGAAGTTCAAGAAAAAAGCGGAAATATTCGGCGGAGCGATATTAATCCTGATAGGATTAAAAATCCTGCTCGAACATTTGGGAGTCATAGGGTTTTAAATGATGGAAAAAACAAATTTTCAGCTTATAACGGACGAAATAATACGCGGTCTTCCGAAAGGCAAAAGACCGCGCCTGCTGCTTCACGCCTGCTGCGCCCCGTGCGGCAGCTATGTTCTGACTTATCTGTCCGAATACTTTGATATAGACGTTCTTTATTACAACCCCAACATATTTCCGAGCGAGGAGTATACAAAAAGGCTTTCGGAACTTGAAAAGCTTTGCGCCCTCGGCGCTTTCGGCGGCAGAGTACAACTCGTTGAATTCGGGCATTTTCCCGAGAGGTTTGACGAAGCGGCGAAAGGGCTTGAAAACGAGCCGGAGGGCGGCGCGCGCTGCGAAAAATGCTTTAGGCTCAGATTAACCGAAGCTGCCGCCGAGGCAAAAAAGAGAAACGCGGACTACTTTACAACGACGCTGAGCGTCAGTCCGCACAAAAACGCCGCCTTGCTTAACAAAATCGGCAAAGAGCTTGAAGACGAATATAATATACGCTATCTCTGTTCCGATTTCAAAAAACGCGGCGGCTATAAAAAATCCATTGACCTGTCGCGTAAATACGGCTTGTACCGTCAGGATTACTGCGGGTGTAAATTTTCAAAACGCAGGTCAGAAAAATAAAAGCCGCGTCGCCCCCTGGTTTTTACAAATTGTTGACACCCGAGACTAATAATGTTAAACTGAATTATCGGCGGCTCTATAAAAAACACGGAAGTGATACGATGGCGCAAAAGCTCGCGGTTGACCATAACAGACGGTATGTAGGCACACGGGAAACTATCGGGTACGTTTTGTACGACTCGTCAAAAACCATCAATATTAACGCCTACGACCAGAGGTTTATGCTCGACGTCGTAAAAATTTCGTTTGTGAAGCAAAGCCAGATAGGGCTGATAAACGGCATATGGGACATTATAAACGACGGTTTAATAGGGGTCGCCGTCGATAAAACGAGAACAAGGTTAGGCAAATTCAGACCGTATCTGCTGGCTTTCGCCATTCCCTGCACGCTCGGTTCTATTTTTTACTGGCTGACTCCGATGTTCTTCGGCACCGCTCCCGAGGATATGTCAAAATTCTTTTACTGGCTCATTCTCAGTATGATAAACGAGGCTACGGGTACTTTCCGCTCCATTTCTGAAAGCGGGATGCTCGCCACAATAACGCCGAACCCGAACGAACGGGTGCGGCTGATTTCAACTGCCGAGCTTTATTCGTCATTATACGAAAACTTCCCCGAGTGGGGCTTCGGCATACTCATTGATTTGATAAATCACAAGAAAGTGAACATACCTCTTAAAAACGCTTTCGTAAACTGCGGGATTGCGACGACTGTTTTCAGCAGCTTTCTCGCGATTTACTTTTTTCTGATAACGCAGGAGCGTATCCCGCAGAATGTTGAGCGACCCGACCTGAAAGCGGGATTTCGCTCAATAGTCAACAACAAGCCGATGCTGATGGTCATGCTTTCCGAGGTTCTTGACGCCCTTAAAATCAGCACGAACTGGAACAATTATTATGTGGACGTCTTAGGCTCCATATCCATTAAAACCGTCGTGGGGATACCCGGCGCTCCAATCTCGTTTCTCAGCTACGCTTACGTCAACTGGGCAAAGCGGAAATTCTCCACAAAAGGGCTTTGGATTTTCGGGCAGCATATGATTAACATTGTGGATGTTCTCGTATTCCTTGTCGGCTCAATTGGCGGGAAGGGTTCCGGCGGCTTTTTCAGAAAGCCCGCGGTAATGATACCCGTTCTTATGATAAAAGAGATGGCGAGAATGTCCGTTTTAAGCATCAAAAAAATTATTCCGCGAGAAATTTTTAACGAATGTATGGATTATTGCGAATGGAAAAACGGCTACCGCTCCGAGGGGATGACGATAGCCGCGAAGGACATGATTAGAAAAACGGTAAACAAAGCTATCGGGGTCATAAATACGCTGCTGATGGATAAGATAGGCTACAGCCTTTTTGCGGACTTCGGCGGTCAGTCCGACAAAACAAAATACTGGCTGTTCGCGATGTGTACCATACTGCCAACGGCGACGGGCATACTTGCCGTCATCCCTAAGCTCTGTTACAATCTTAATATAGACAAGCGCGAAACCATGTATAACGAGCTGTCCGAAAGGCGCGAAAAGCTGAGGCTTGAGCTGGGCGATACGTCCCCGTCCGAATAACAGCGTTTACGCTTCGGCGTAAAGCGTTTCACAAAAACTGCCGTCCTCATACAGCATATCGCACTGCGGTATGCTGTATTCTTTTAATACGGCCTTCCAGCGTTCTTTCATCCCCGTATCATACTCGACGGGCAAAAACCCTGCCGACAGATAGCTTTTGACGGCTGATTTGCGCCATTCGTCGGTAGTCAGGTAAACGTATTTAACGCCGTCGTTTTTAAGCTTTTGAAGCGCGGCGAAGTTTAATATTTTTCCGAGTCCCCTGCCTCTGAACTCCTCTCTTATTCCCACCATATGCACTTCGCCTATGTTTTTCTTTTTATGATGCACCGCCGTTACGGTACCTATATGCCCGCCGTTGCAGTCAAGGAACAAAACATCCGTTTTCATTCTTATATCCCTGTGCTTTTTTATGCGCGATATAAAATCCCTTTCATCGGCATCGTCGTCTAAAAGACCGTCTTTACAGCACTGTACCCATGGCATTACATCCTGTTTGCCTTTATAAGCCGAAAGACTGTAACCGTCGGGCAACGAACATTCGGCGACGGTATTTGTCCCGAGCCAATACATTTTTAATTGAGCCATAAATCTCCTTTAATTAAGTTGCAGGTTGCAAGTTTCGGGTTAAATTTCAGAAAGCGTCTTAAAATCACCTTTTAAGTCCTCATAAAGCTTTTTATAAAGTCTGAAATACGGTTCGTAAAGGTCGGACGCGCTTTTATCGGGCATAATAGGCTCGTGCTTTTTGACAATCAAAGAACAGGCTTCTCCAAGCGAGTTATATTCGCCGCAGCAGACGCCCGCGAGTATCGCCGCGCCGAGCGCGCCGCCCTCGTCCGCCTTTAACGTCTTTACGGGACAGCCGTAAAGGTCTGCGAGCATCTGTCTCCACAGCGGACTCCTGCCGCCGCCTCCGCATGCGGTCATATCGCTGACCGGGACGCCCATTTCACGGAATACGTCCACGCACTCCCTTTGCGAAAAGGCGACGCCCTCCATAACGGCTCTTATCAGGTGCGCCCTCGTATGCGCGTTTGAAAGCCCGAAAAACACGCCCCTGCAATACGGGTCGGGGTGCGGCGAACGCTCGCCCATCAGGTACGGCAAAAACAGCAGCTTACCGGCGCCCGCCGGAATTTTTCCGGCAAGCTTATCCATAATAACATACGGGTCGCTGCCCTGCTTTTCAGCTTCTGCAACCTCGTCTTTACAGCATGTGTCGCGCAGCCATTTGAGCGAAAGCCCCGCGCCCTGCGTGCAGCTCATAACTGTCCACTTGCCCGCAACCGAGGCGCAAAGCGTATGTACCCTGCCGAGCAAATCTATTCTCGGCTCGTCGGAAACGGCGTAGACCACGGCGGACGAGCCGACAGTCGTAAACGCGCCGCCCTCGGAAACGACGCCCGTGCCTATCGCGGCGGCGGGATTGTCGCCCGCTCCGCCCGCCACCGGTGTCCCCTCTCTTAAACCGGTAATGCGCGCGGCGGATTTCGAAACCCTTCCGGTTAAATCCTGCGACTCATACATAGCGCCTAAAAGGGCTTTGTCTATTTTGAGCCTGCCGAGAACTTCATCCGACCAGCAGCGGTTCTTAACATCCATCAGCTGCATTCCCGAGGCGTCCGAAACCTCGGTGGCAAGCTCGCCCGTAAGCATATATCTTATATAATCTTTGGGTAAAAGAATGTGGGCGCACTTTTCATAGATTTTTGGCTCGTTTTCCATGACCCAGAGTATTTTTGACGCCGTGAAGCCCGTCATCGGAGGATTGGCGGTTATCTCGATAACGCGCTTTTCTCCTACAAGAGCGTTTATCCTGCCGCATTGCTCCGCCGTTCTCTGGTCACACCAGATAATCGATTTCCTCAGAGGTTCGCCGCGCTCATCAAGCATTACAAGCCCGTGCATCTGTCCGGAGAGACCTACTGAGATAACCCCGTCTCCCCCTTTTACATCGGCAAGCACAGCCTTAATACCGTCTGTGACGGCGTTCCACCAGTCAAGCGGGTTCTGCTCCGCCCAGCCGTTATGCTCCTGATACAGCGGGTACTCGAGCGTTTTGGACGAAACGGCGTTTCCGTAAACGTCAAACAGCACGGTCTTTGTTCCCGATGTACCAATGTCTATTCCGAGCAAATATTTCATACCGTTCACCTTTTATGAAAAGAGTATCTGATTTACTATACTTTCAAGCTTTTCCTGCCTGCCCGACAGTGCCGGACACGGCGCGCCCTTTTCGCAGGCTATCGCCGAAAGCTCCTCCAAGGTCGTTTCCCCGCTAACTATCCTTTTGCCTATCCCTTCGCCGTAGCTTGAATAACGCTCGGACAAAAAATCGTCTATCCTGCCGTCCTCAATGATTTTTGCCGCGTTTATAAGTCCGAGGGCATAGGCGTCCATACCGAGTATAAACGCGTAGAACATATCCTCAAACGTGTTGCTCGGGCGGCGGTTTTTCGCATCAAAGTTAAGCCCGCCGTGTTTAAGCCCTCTGGCTTTCAGCACCTCGTACATACACATTGTTGTTTCGTACACGTCGTATGGAAACTCATCCGTATCCCAGCCTAAAAGCAGGTCTCCCTGATTTGCGTCAATGCTTCCGAGCATACCGTTCATCGCGGCTACTCTAAGCTCGTGGCGGAAGGTATGCCCCGCAAGCGTCGCGTGGTTCGCCTCGACGTTTATTTTGAAATCCCCGCCGAGTCCGTATTCCTTTAAAAAGCCGATAGCCGTGGCGGCGTCATAATCGTACTGGTGCTTTGTCGGCTCCTTGGGCTTGGGCTCTATATAAAAGTCGCCGTCAAAGCCGATACTCCTGCCGTAAGCCACAGCCATTTTCATAAGCCTCGCTATATTGTCCAGCTCAAACTTCATATCGGTGTTGAGCAGCGTGTCATACCCCTCTCTGCCTCCCCAGAAAACATAGCCCTTACCGCCGAGCTTAACGGTCACGTCGAGCGCCTTTTTTATCTGCGCCGCCGCGAAGCAATAAATCTCGGCGCTGTCCGAGCTGCCCGCCCCATTCATATATCTCGGGTTACTGAACAGATTTGCCGTCCCCCACAAAAGCTTTTTTTCGTGGCGGAGCATTTTCGCCTTTATGTAATCGGTTATCTCGTCTATACGGGCGTTTGTGATGTTTATGTCGTCCGCCTCGGGTACAAGGTCTGCGTCGTGAAAACAAAAATACTCTATGCCGAGCTTGTTCATAAACTCAAACGCCGCGTCCACTTTTTTATAGGCGTGTTCCATCGTTTTCGCCTCGGCGGCAAATGACTTGTCGGCGGTTCCCACCCCGAACATATCGGCTCCCGTCGCGCACATATTGTGCCACCACGCCATCGCAAAGCGCAGATGCTCCTTCATAGGCTTGCCGAGAATTTCCCTCTCCGGCTCATAAAACTTAAAGCTTAACGGATTTTTGCTTCCCGCTCCTTCATATTTTATGACCGGAATACCTTCGAATATTTCTGACATAAAAATTCCTCCGAAAATAGATTTTAGATATTAGATATTAGATTTTAGATTTTAGATTTAAAGGAAAAACGCTTTGCGTTTTTGGTTATAATTCGGTTATTCGTATGACCGCCTCCGCCGAGTCAAACGCGCTTTCGGCGTCCGCTATTCTGTGTCCCCCGCCGTCTAAATTATCAATAAAATCAAGAAAAATATCGGGAGCCTGTGAAAGACCGAGTTCTTCCTCCTCGCCGTCCTTTAACAGATACAGCCTTTCGTCCTTAACCTCAAGAATACCCCTGTCGCCAACGACCCTTATCCTGTCATCGCCGTGGGTGTCCGCGTCCTCATCCCTTAAAAAATCAACCGTGACCGTCGCGAGCGTTCCGTTTTGCAGCTTTAATACGGCGACTGCGGAGTCGTCAAGCCCGTCAAATCCGAACGAATTCCTATTTGACGGAAAATAAGCGGAGCTTTCAACAGTAGAGTTCGTAATCCACAAAATAAGGTCTACGGGATGAATTCCGACCCACATAAACGTATTGCCGTATTCTTTGGGATTATTATAAAACTTTGGACGCTCGCCGAAAATATACGACTTTTGGGCGTTAATAAGCCTGATATTTCCGATTGTGCCCTTTTTGACCTCGTTAAAAAGCGTGTAAAAGCACGGCTCGTAGCGCGAGGTGAGCATGGCGGCAAACTGCGCGCCCGACGCCTTATACGCGTTTTTGAGCCTTTCAAGCCGACCCATATCAAGCGCCACAGGCTTTTCACAGTACACGTGTATCCCTCGTTCAAGCGCGTACACCGCCATATCCGCATGGGAGCCGAAAAGACCGTCAATAACAACTAAATCAGGCTTACATTGTGTAAGCATTTCCTCATATGACTCAAAAGCAGGCACCTTGCCGAAGCGGTTTATCAGGAATAAAAAACCGGGCGGTTCCTGCCCTGTCGGGCACACGCCCGCTATCTCGATATCGGGCTTTACGGCGGTGTGGAAATGACCGCACCCGCCCATAACGCAAATTCGCATATTCTCCCTCCTCAAGGCTAATACAGTATAGCTTATTTTTGTAAAATCCGCAATAGACAGCCTTATATATAAATTTTTATTTTACATTGTTTTTATAGTCACGGCTTTTTTTATATGCTATAATCTGTATAACAAGGAGGTTGGCGCAATGTCTTTTTATCTTGACTCTTTAAACGCTCTTGAACTTGAAATAATCGCAGAGCTTGAAAAGCTCGGTATTTATGACTGTCACGAGCATCTGCCGCCCGAAAGCAAACGGCTTTTAAGCGAGCCGGACGCTTTCACGCTGTTTTCGCATTACTGCCAGCACGACCTGTATACCGCGGGAATGGATAAAAAAACGATGGCGGAAATCCTTTGGAAGCCAGGCGATATAGATTGGAAATGGCGTACCTTCGAGCCTTTCTACAACAAAATGAAGCATACAAGCTATTGCCGCGCCGCGCATATTGCGATGGAGAAATTCTACGGCGAAAAGGAGCTTAACGCCGAAAATGTTCATACCGTAAGCCGCCGGATAAAGGAAGCGAACACAGAGGGGCTATATGAGCGTGTTCTTTTAGAAGCCTGTAAGATTATAGCGTCAATAAACTGCGACGGACCGCTTTGCGACACGCACTCGGGACGCATACTCCAAACCGCAAGGGTTGTGGACGAGCTTTGTTCTTGTGAAGACATACAGAAAAAGCTCGGCAGTGAAACTCCCATACGCTCCATAGACGACGTTTATAGGGAGTGTGAAAAATTCGCCGTAAACGCCAAAGCAAAAGGCGCGGTCGGGATTAAATTTATGGCGTTCTACATAGACGGGGCGACAAGGGAGGACGCCGCCGCCACGCTTTCACGGTTGCTTCTTGACCCGTCGCTTCGCCTGCCCAGAAGAAATCCGCTCAATGAATACGCGCTTACCTCAATGATGCGTATAGCGCACGAAAACTCTCTGGTCTGCTGTATGCACACAGGCTATTGGAATGATTACAGAGAGCTTTCCCCCTCTAATTTACTGCCGTTCATCATCAATAATCAGGACGTGAAAATCGACCTTTACCATGTCGGCTACCCCTATGTCAGGGAAGCTATTATGCTCGGAAAGGTCTGGCCTAATATCAGAATGAATATGTGCTGGACATATCTTATCAATCAGAAATTCGCGTTTGACGCGCTGGATGAAATGATTGAAATGCTGCCCGACAACAAGATTTTCGGCTTTGGCGGCGACTATTATGTTGTGGAAAAGGTTTTCGGTCATCTGACGATGGCAAGGGAAACGATTGCCCGCGTACTCGCCAAAAAGGTCTCGGAAAAATCGCTGACGCCCGAGCGGGCTTTGGAAATCGCGGGAAAAATGCTTTATGACAACCCGAAAGAGTTCTACGGGCTATAAAAAATCTGCGGGACGCGAGCCCGCCGGCAAAAGCGCATTTATGCTCAAAATAAAATTAAAGTGTATTTTTGCAGAGTTTCGCCCGTTTTTATGGTGTATTTTTCGTTAAATAACACTAATTACTGTTAGGTTTACTTTATTTGCCGCTTTTTACTTCCAACTTGCCGCCTATATCGTTTGCGGATTAAGAGCGGACGGCCGACACAAAATCAGCCGTCCGCTTTATTTTTATCTTTGCACAATTTTTATTGAAACGGGTTCCATTCTAATTTTTGTCCCGTCCGCAAGCTCTATTTCCGCGTTATTCATCAGGTCGTTATAGAGCGCTAATTTATTGCCGCTGAGCGCGCTCATATAGACGCCGCGCGGTTTTTTCGCTAAAAGCATATCCCTTGTCAGCGGCGACAGATCTAAAAGCCGCGAAAGCGCGTCTGCGACATCGTCAATGAACGCGTCGAGCGGCTCGCGCATGGCGTTTATAAAAATAACCCTGCCCCGCCCCGTGTCCCCCGCTCTCCATTTCTCAAAAATCTTCTGACCGCCCTCGACGGTTGCCGGTCCCTGCCGCGCGTTTGAGCGCAAAATCGGATAAACAACCGTGCCGCCCGCCTGCACATAAGCGTCTATTCTGTTTAAGGCTTCTTCCTCTATATAGTCTCCGTCGTGATTTCTCATAAGGAATACAAGCGCTTTGTACGCGTTCTTTTCAAGCGCCCCGTCCGTTATCATCCTCTCCGAGCAGAAATCGTAGTCAAGCTTTCGCCTTAACGGAAACACCTGCGAAAAAAATGAAGAGCCGTCAAGCCATCTTACCGAGGAGTCGGTAATCTTGCTCATCGTGTCGGGATATATCACCGCCACGTCGATAACAGGCTTTGCCCGCTCGTCGAGCAAGGGCGCGTATTTATTCCACAACGCCCCGCTCTCGTCACAGCAGTGGAAGTTCCCGTTGTAGTAGAAAAGATGCTCGCCGTTATTGACTATTATGTTATAAAGCCTGTTGATGATACTTCTTGCGGTGCCGTACCCCGCCGGCTCGGAGCCGAACTTCACGCCGTAGAACCTCGCCGCGCTCGAAAGCATTCGGGTAATGGCAAAATTAAGCTCGTAGCTCTCGTCCTCGTTGGTGGCGCGAATACCGCCTTTCACCGCTGCCATTCCGGCGGTCTGCTCCGTAAAATCCGTTCCGCACTCGCACAGTCCCCAGCCGCCCGCAGACTGATATATGTCGTGCGATTTGAACTCATCCCTCATCCAGCGCGCCCAGCGGTTGCACCAGTCGGTCATTTCGTACATATACCAATCGACAAAATCCTTCCTTTTGCGAATTACGCAGGTCTGATACGGAAGGAACGTTTTTATCCCGTCAAAGGATGAAATTTCCTCTTTCCACGCTTGTGAAAGTCTTTGCGGCGTCTTGTATTTTTCAGACAGCCATTTTGAAAACCGTATATGTGCGTCCCCGTCGCCTGCCCACCAGCCGATGTGCATATGCTCCGTCTGACCCTTGTAGCCCCAGTTTCCGGACGCCGGATACTGGCTCTCCCCATAGTTTCCGGTAGGTCCTAAGCGCACGCCGTACACGTTTTTATTGCCTTCGTAATGCTTTCCGAACGCGTGCAGGTAATTTACTATATACGGCGTCTGACGCTCGTTGAATATGGTCGGCACGTTGTTCTCAATTGCGTGTTCTAAACACAAAAAGCCCGTGAAGCCCTCAACGTCTTCGCGGAACCACTCGGGCAGAGCGTAGGCGGAGCCGCCGATTATGAGCGGGAACCACTTTATCCCGAATTGGGACGCGAGGTCTATAACCGCGTCATAATAGCTCCAGTCATATACTCCCCGCTCGTATTCCACGAAATTCCACTTGACATAGCTCTCAAATCCGCCGAAGCCCATACTCTTGACATACGGAAGCTCCTCTCTCATCCTTTCAAGCGCGGCTTCAAGGTTTTCGGGCGTATATTCGGGAGAGTCCGCGCCAACGGAAATGACGAGCTGCAAAGGCCTTTTAAGGTTCAAGGGCGAAACGGTCTCGCAGGGACGCACCCTGTCTGCTTTCGCGGCGCATATGGCGGCCTCGTCCCTGCCCTCTTTCATATAAACGCTTTTAATATCCGGCAGACCGTAAACGTCAATATTTATTTCATCCGGCAAATCGCCGTCCGGCGTGTAGAGAAAAACCGCCTTGCGCGTTCTTTTGGTATTGCAGCAGGTGTATCCGGCGGCGGCATTAGATTGCTTCCCGTTCACAAAAACGCTTATAAAGCTCGGCTCGCCGTCAAAAAACTCAAGCTCCACTGTATATTCATCAGACTTTTCCGGAGCCGACAGAGCGCGAAAACGCGCGCCCTTTCTGTTATAAAGAAAATCTTTCCCCTGTCCTGTACCCGAATACCTGTCGCTGACTTTTTCAAAATGTATCACAAGTTTGCCTCCCTTAAAACACAGAAATTCTATTTGGCTAAATCATACTGACGGGCAGCGTCCATACGTCCTCTGTCAGCGGCAGACGCTCCTTTGAAAGACATATCAGCGCACCTGCTCCGACCTTTTTTACAGGATTTGCGCAGAGACAATTGAACGCTTTAACCATTGACTTTTTCGGATCGCTTACCGTTTTAATTTCAACCGGATGCAGAGTGTCCCCGTTTTCTATCAATAAATCAATTTCGTTTTTGTCGGCGTCACGGTAATAATATAACGGCGGCCTGACAACCCCGTCGTTATAATAGCTTTTAAGGATTTCCGAAAATACGAAGCTTTCAAATATATGTCCCCACATCGCGCCGTTTACGAGCTGTTGAGGCGTGTTCCAGCCGAGCAGCCAGCAAACGAAGCCTGTGTCAAGAAAATACAGCTTTGGCGTTTTAATGAGGCGCTTGTTAAAATTATTGTAGTACGGCTCAAGTAAATATACGAGTCCGCTCGATTCCAGCACAGAGAGCCAGGACCTTACGGTCTTTACATCCTTTCCGCAGATTTCCGCCATCATTGTAAGATTGAGCATTTCTCCGGTAAGGGACGCGGCAGACCTGATAAATTTGATAAACGCCGATTCGTCTTGAATTCTCATAACATCCCTGATGTCCTTTTCGATATACGTCTGAAAATACGAGCCGTAAAAATCAGCCCAATCATGAAGATTGCTTTCGGTTTCGTAAAGCTCCGGGAAAGAGCCTTTGTGAACGAACGCCGTAACGGCGTCATAATCAAAATACGACTCCAATTCCGTTGTTTTCATATGCCGCTGTATCGGAATGAAAGGGTCCCGGTATGAGCTCCCCGCAAGTTCGCGCATGGAAAGCCCCATCAGCTTGATCACGCCGGCACGCCCCGCGAGACTGTCGCTGACGTTTTTCATAAGCTTCATGCTCTGCGGACCGGTGAGATAGAACTGCCCCTTTTTCCTGTTTTCATCCACAATATCTTTGATATACTCAAAAAGCGCCGCCGACTTCTGAATTTCATCGACAACTACCGGAGGCTTCTATATCTCGAAAAACAGCGAAGGGTTCTCTTTCGCGCTCTCACGCACAAGCGGGCGGTTAAGCGCAACATAGTTGATGTCACGGTAAACCTCCCTGAGCATAGTCGATTTGCCGACCTGCCTCGCGCCGGTCAGCACGAGTACGGGCTTGCGCTTCGCGATGCGGGAAACCACCGGCTCAATATGACGTTTTATATACATCAAGACCCACCCTTTCGTAAATTATGGAGTCTGACTCCATTATATACGAATTATTTTATTTGTCAAATGATATATACTGTCCTTAAATTTATTTTAACACAAGGCGTCGATTAAGCCCCCGTAAGTTAAGCTATTCCGAAGCGGTAGAGGAAGTAGTCGCAAACGCTTGCCAAAACGCTTTACACGATAAATCCGTATTTGAAGCTCTTGCAAATAAAGGCGGCAGCGAGTTAGCCCGAGCATTAAGAGAGTGGCTTGACGGCTTTATCGAGGTTATTAAAATGGCGCTTGCGAGCGTTAAAAGATATTCTCGTGAATATAAAACACTGCTTGCGCTTGACGCAGATATGAAAGAGCTGCAAAGATTGTTTAACGAGGGGCTTGATGCAAAAGAGAGCGATACAGCGGAAAGCGAAACTGCCTCTGATGACTTTTTAACGGATGAGGGCGATATTAAATATTCCGTAAGAGTAACCGATAAAGACACGCTTGATTTCTTGAACAATCAAAAGGCAGTAAAGGTTTACAGGGCTATGCAGGAGATTGACGGAAAGCTATATCCTCCTATGGCGGCAAAAGTTAAGTCCTTAGAGGGTAAAAATGAACTTGTTACGCCAAGCGAACTTAAAGTTTGGGAACAAGCAAGCGAAAGACCCGACCTAATACAAGGCGGTAATAAGTTTAAGCTTGATAAAGCTAACGGCAGTAGTATCGGCGCTCGTTATAACCCCTATTTCCATACATCAAGGTCACCTCTTAACGACCAATTCAGCAGCGCATATAAAAGAGACAATCTCGTTACCGTTGAGGGCATTGTTCCTGTAAGCGAATTAACGAGCGGATATCGTGCGGAACACGCAAAGGACACGGTCGGAGAAATGAATTGGCACAGCGGACCGGTAAGCTCCAAATTGTAACCCGGAAAAGAGAGGAAAGTCATTCTTTCAAGGTGGTTTATGCCTATAAGGGTTGTGCCTAATTCAGAGGTCGCCTCTGTTATATCAAACATTCTCAAAGGCGAGAATATAACTGTGCCTTATGAGGTAGTTACTCCGTCACTAAGGGCTGAATTAAAGAAAAA
>CAZQXZ010000022.1:0-23186 GCA_964597515.1 uncultured Eubacteriales bacterium
ATTATGTAGAATGTGGTGCTGTTTTTGTTTGAGCCGTCGTTAAGAATAACGGTGCGCACGGCTACGTCCTCAACGGCGCCGTCATCATCAGTGTACACTTCCCTTGAATACCACCAAGGCACATAGCTGCCTCTTGCGTAAAGACCCGTTCCGAAATCCTCGGGAAGGATGGACTCCTTCGCGTAACCGAGGCTCCATGAGGCTCCGTCTGCCTTTTCGTCAATAAAATTGTCCATACCCGGATAAAAATCCTCATAAGAATTTATATCAAAAGAGTCAAGCGAAGAGATGGTGGAGGTGTTTGACGCTTGCGGGAGAAAACCGGCGATAGCCTTAAATATTACACCGTTGAGAAACAAATCGCTGATAAAGTTGATGATTTTTACCAGGATATCATTAGAGCCTGCCGAAAGCGCCGAGGCCTTGGGGGAAGCGGCGGAGAGATACTCGTCGAGCGTTATGCCGTCGTAAATGCCGTTTTGTTCCTTCGCGTTCGCAGCGTATGCCGGAGACAGCCCGAACGAGAACAGAAGGCATAGGGTAAGAGTAACCGCGAGGAGTGATTTCAGGGTCTTTTTCATAAATAAACCTCTTTCCTTTTTGAATGTGGTATTTGTGCGCTAAATTATCGGAGAGCCGCGCCCTCTCATGAAACTATAACAATATTATAGGACAACATACGGAAAATGTCAATCGTCAAACAAAATCTTAAAAATTTTCGGCAAGGGCAATATTCACAAATTTTTAACAAAAAAATGTCAAAAACCTCTTGAAAAAAATCTCGGATATGGTAATATTGTTTTAGCACTCACGATAGGCGAGTGCTAAAACGACGGGAGGCAAAGCAATGGCAAAGAAACAATTTAAAACCGAATCAAAAAGAATGCTTGGTTTGATGATAAACTCCGTGTATACAAACAGGGACATTTTTTTGCGCGAGCTTATATCAAACGCGAGCGACGCTATCGACAAGCTCTATTTCAAATCGCTTACGGACGACAGTATAGGGATGGTGAAAAGCGAATTTAAAATCGAGCTTTCGGCCGATAAAGGCAAAAGAACGCTTACGGTTTCCGATAACGGCATAGGGATGACAAGGGAGGAGCTTGACGACAACCTCGGCGTAATAGCCAAAAGCGGGTCGGCTGAGTTCTCGAAGCAAAACGACACGGGCGATAAGGACGTTGATATCATCGGTCAGTTCGGCGTGGGCTTTTATTCCGCGTTTATGGTCGCGAAAAAGGTTGAGGTCATAAGTCTTGCCCACGGCGGCTGCGAAGCGTACCGCTGGGTCTCCGAAGGCGTTGACGGTTATACGGTAAATCCAGCGAAGCGTGATTACGCGGGTACCGAGATTATTTTGACTCTTAAAGATAACGACGATAAAAATTCTTATGATGAATATCTTGACGAACACAAACTGGCGTCGCTTATTCGGAAATACTCCGACTATATCCGCTATCCGATAACTATGGACAGGGTGAAATCGCGCCTTAAAGAGGGTACAGAGGACGAGTACGAGGATTATACCGAAAACGAGGTTCTCAACAGTATGGTTCCGCTTTGGAAACGCCCCAAGAACGAGATAAAAAAAGAGGAATACGACAGCTTTTACAGCGATAAGTTTTTCGATTATGAAAAACCGCTTAAAGTAATCCATCAGAAGGCGGAGGGGACGACAAGCTACCATGCGCTGATGTTCATACCCTCGAAGGCCGATTATAATTATTATACGAAAAATTATGAAAAAGGGCTTGAGCTGTATTCGAGCGGCGTCAAAATCATGGACAGATGCGAGGACCTTCTGCCCGACTGCTTCAACTTTGTCAAGGGCGTAGTGGACTCCGAGGATTTATCGCTCAATATTTCCCGCGAACTGCTTCAGCAGGACAGGCAGCTTAAAATAATCGCTAACGCCATAGAAAAAAGGATAAAGAAAGAGCTTTTAGAGATGCTCGAAAAGGAGCGCGAGGATTACGAGAAGTTCTGGAAGAGCTTCGGGCTTCAAATAAAATTTGCCGTATATAGCTCCTTCGGCGCCAACAGAGAGCTTCTTGAGGAGCTTTTAATGTTTGTCAGAGCGTCGGACGGCAAGCTTTGTACGCTTAAAGAGTACGCAGACGCCTGCCCCGCGGAGCAAAAATACATTTACTACGCGGCGGGTGACAGCGCCGAAAGGCTGAAGCTTCTGCCGCAGGCGGAGCTTGTGCGCGGGCGCCGGGCGCTGTCAGCAGCATGTGGGCCTCCTCCGACAGGGGCTACGACATTCTTTTCCTTACGGACGACGTCGATGAGTTTTTGATGAGTATTCTGCGCGAGTATTCGGGCAAGGAGTTCCGTTCCGTATCGTCGGGCGACCTCGGGCTTGAAACACAGGAGGAGAAGAGCGAAAAAGAGGAAAAGGAAAAAAGCTTTAAAGAGCTGCTTGAATTTATGGAAAAATCCCTTGAAGGCAAGGTATCAAAGGTGGTTTTGTCCGCGCGTCTCAAAAGCCATCCCGTATGCCTGTCGAGCGAGGGTATGCTTTCGATTGAAATGGAAAAGACGCTCGCCTCAATGCCCGGAGCCAAAAATGACGTAAAAGCCGAAAAGGTTCTTGAAATAAACGGCTCGCACACTGTGTTTGAGAAGCTTTCGCGGCTGTGGGAAAAGGACGATAAGGATACGATAGGCAAGTATTCAAATCTGCTTTATAATCAGGCTCTGCTTATAGAGGGGCTTTCCGTTGAGGATCCCGTAAGGTTTTCAAATGAAATCTGCGAGCTTATGGTTTGAAATTGAGGGCGGCTTTTTTAAGTTGGAAGTTGCAGGTTGGAAGTGGCAAGTTTTGGGAGGGCTTCGCCCTCGCCCGTATTTAAGTTGCAAGTTGCCACTTACCACTTGCCACTCCAAACCCCTAAGCCGGTGCGGTTCTACTTTTGCTTCTTTTTTTCTCTTTTTTGCTTTTTCTGCTCCTCGCGGGCGCGTTCGCCGATGCTCATCTGTTCTTTGGCGACCTTCTGCAACGCCTCGGCGTCGCCGGCGGCTGCCTGCTTCGAGAGAGACGCGCGGCGCACGAGAAGCTCTGCGTACATTTTTTCGCGTTTTTCACCGCTCAAATCGTAGAACAACATCGGGATGATGCCGAGAGCCGTAGTGATGCTGGGCACTATCGTAAACATTGCGAACAGCCCGAATTTTGTTTTATCGGTCTGCGCGGTACCGCGCGAATAGGCGGTGATATCATAGCCTATCAGCTTTTTCAGCTGGAGCGAAATAAGACTGCTCACGAGGGAGGACAGCTTTTCGGCAAGACCCTTGGCGACGGTGGTCATCGCTTCTGTGCGATAGCCGTTTTTCCATTCGCAATAATCCATCGCCTCATTGTACATCTCGTTCGGAATGACCTTGCGCACTCCGTAGAACAGTACAAACAGAACCTCCCATGTCGCCATTGCTATACCGATTGGCACGACGCGTTTATATAAGCCGTTTTTTCTGCCGCCGATAGCTCCGAAGAAAAAGACGGGAACCATCAGAATGTCGCCGATATATGTGCCGAGAATGTAAAGCGTCCTGCTGCTGAAATGGCGGCGGAACCACGGTACAAGCGCATAGGGAAGCGGTCCTAACAGCCCGGCGGGAATACCGGCGAAAAAGACGAGGGAGGCAAAATTGAGTACGTCGATATAGTAGTCGGATTTGCTGCCGCCGACTGAGAAGCCCGACAGCGTCCTTGACAGCGTCATTAGCAGGATAGGCTTGTTGTTTAATATTGACCGTATTCCCTGCATAACGCTCGGCTTCTCCACCGACTGCATAATGCGCTCCCTGGTCATCACACAGAAAATCAGCGCCGCGACGCCGCTTACAACGGTCGTAAAATTACCCATAAAGACAAAGGTTTTTGTCAGGGAAAGGTTGATGACCTTATTGCCTATAAGGTCAAGAATGACGGTCATTATCTGTTCGGGCAGACGTTCGCCGAGCGCGCCCGACCAGAACTGAGCCTGCGTAATAAGCCGCGTCCGGTCGACAGGGTGCGGCGTTATGGTGGCGAGCATTCCGGTCTGCGCGATACCGCGGAACGTACCGGCGCCCTCGCGGACGATAGCCAGTATAAAATAAGTCATGAATTTAGGTATATTCTTCGGGGAGGAATTGGGGAACATCAGCGGCAGCAGCCAGTAAAGGTTTGTCATAAGCGTAACGGGAATACCGAGGGCTACGAGATAAGGCTTAAATTTGCCCCAGCGTGTACGCGTCCTGTCCACAATTGCGCCGATGAATATATCGTTGACAATATCCCAGACTCCGTTGACCCCGTTGACCAGGGTCTGATAATCGAGGTCTATCTGCAAAATGTTCGTAATAAATCGGTTGGAGTATGTATTGATATTGAAACTTTGGCACATATCGAAAATGATGTACCACATCGTTTCCCTCATACCCACATACCGGCGGTTTTCATACAGATAGCTGCGCGCTTTCGCCTCTTCGGCAGTCGGCTCCTGGGTGTTTATGACCGTCTCCGACAAAACAACTCCCCCTCTTGTCCGATATCAGACGTTTTTATAACTGCTGAGTATTGTCCTTTGCTTGATTTTGCATGTCGCGTATATTTTTCAGATTTTTTTTAAACTCCCCGTTTATCCACACGAACGATAAAATCCACGCGAGGACGACGGCGGCGAAAACGTCAATTCTTCCGGCGGGAAAGGCGGCGACTATCGAAAAGAACAGCGGAGCCCTTATTCTTAAAATCATAAGCAGCCATTCCGCTACTATGATAAGCCTCGAAAGAGGCAGAGCCAAGCACACAGACCAGCAAAGGCACGCCGTCTGCGGACCCCAATGCTTTGGCAGCTTCCACATAAAAGGAACGGTTTTATCGGGGTCCCCGTAGTTGATATCCGCCAGATACCGCCTTAAAACGGTCTCCTTTGAAAACGGGGGTTTATAGGCAACAAACGCATAGTAAGCCATAGCGGCATAGAGTGCGAAGGTTAAAACGTTTATCGCTATTAGCCCGCCCCAGCCTATATTCAGAAAGTTTACGAGTGGATTTCCTTCAAGATAAAGATTGGGCGTCGCGATATATGTCAGACCGAGGTCAAGGACGCATACCGCGAGGTATGAGGACACCGCGAGCAGAAACTCGAATTTATTGTTTTTTTTCATATGCTCCCTTTCGCCTTGATTTTATTTTATTTTATCATTGTGCGCAAAAGCGGTCAAGTATATTAAGAAAAATAATATATAATACAAATAATACTTGCTTTTTAAGTTTTGTTGTGATAGTATTCTACTGCTAAATCATAGAGAGGTGAGCGTAATGAAGGAAGGAATTCATCCGAAATACCACAAGACCGTCGTCAGATGCGCTTGCGGTGAAACATTCGAGACGTCTTCGACTAAAGAGCAGCTTAAAGTTGATATTTGTTCAAAGTGCCATCCGTTTTTCACCGGCAAGCAGAAGTTTGTCGATACGGGCGGGCGTGTTGACAGGTTTAATAAGAAGTATAACTTGAACAGCGGCAACTGAGCATTTAAAACTGTCGGGCGGTGTATTTGCACCGCCTTTATTCGTTTGACAAGGCGGGATTTTTATGGATGCGTATAAAACCCTTAAATCCTTCGGGTGTGACGAATACGTCGTTAAAAAGTCACGGTTTATCGGATATGCCGCGCCCGTTGCGGGCGACGGCGCCGCCGTGGATTTTATTAACGAAATAAGGCAGAAGCACCGCGACGCCGCTCACAACGTCTACGCGTATTCTGTCCGCGAGGGTCAGTTAAAGCGGTACAGCGACGACGGCGAGCCGCAGGGTACGGCGGGCGTCCCCGTTTTAAATGTTATATTAAATGAAGAGATATGCGACTGCGCAGTCGTTGTTACGCGCTATTTCGGCGGCACGCTTTTGGGTACGGGAGGGCTTGTAAGAGCGTATTCCCGCGCCGCGAAGCTTGCGCTTGAAAAGGCGGGAGCCGGCGAAATGCTGCTTTGGTCTGTGTTGACGCTTAAATGCGATTATAATTTTTACGGAAAGCTTTCGTCAATAATGTCGGAAAACGCGGCGGTAACGCTCGACGCCGTTTTTGAAACAGAGGTTTTTATAAAGCTGAAAGTTCCGTCGGAATATGAGAAAAACCTTCAAAAAGCCGTAACCGAGTCGAGCGGCGGCAGGCTGACCTTTGAGCGTTTATATTCGGAATATGGTTTCATGTAGCAAAAAAAGAGGGAAAATGCGTTTTTTTGAGTATATATATGTAAAGAGGTGGCTGGCGTGAGTTCTTCAATTCGTGAAATTACCTTAAAAAGAGAGAGCGAAACGCTTTCTCCATACGCCGCTCTATGCATAAATACGAAGGGCAGACGCCGTTTTGAGGAGGAATGTCCGGTAAGGACTGCTTACCAGCGCGACAGGGACAGAATTCTTCACTGCGCCTCGTTTAGGCGGCTCAGGGATAAAACCCAGGTGTTTTTAGCTCCTTCGGGCGACCAT
This sequence comes from uncultured Eubacteriales bacterium, assembly GCA_964597515.1. GTDB lineage: Bacteria > Bacillota > Clostridia > Oscillospirales > Acutalibacteraceae > DTU089. The sequence continues at coordinate 6,486 of CAZQXZ010000022.1, forward strand.
TACAGAACGCGCCTCACCCATACGCTTGAGGTTTCGCAGATAGCGAGGACAATAGCGCGCTCGCTGAGGCTTAACGAGGATTTAACCGAAGCGGTAGCCTTGGGACACGACCTCGGACATACGCCCTTCGGTCACGCGGGCGAGCGGGCGCTTAATAAGGCGAGGGAAACCTGCGGCGGTTTTACCCACTTTGAGCAGAGCCTGAGAGTCGTGGACGCGATTGAAAACGACGGCAGAGGGCTTAACCTTACAGAGGAGACGCGCGACGGAATAGTCTGCCACACGCGCGGCAGGGAAGCTGATACGCTCGAAGGGAAAATCGTCAGGCTTTCGGATAAAATCGCTTACATAAATCATGATATCGACGACGCCGTAAGAGGCTCGGTGATATCCGAGGGCGATATTCCCGAGGATATAGTACGCGTTTTGGGCAATAAAAAATCAAAGAGAATAAACACGCTCGTTATGTCGGTAATCGAAAACACGCTTGACTTTCCGAAAATGGCGGACGACGTTCAGGACGCCTTTGACAGACTCCATGAATTTATGTTCGGCAACGTTTACACCAACCCCAAATGCAAGGGGGAGGAATATAAGGCGGTTTTGCTCGTAACGGAGCTTTATAATTATTATTGCGAGCATGTTTGCGAGATGCCGGCGCAGTATGTTGAAACGGCAAAAAGCGAGGGCGCGCCGCGCGCCGCCTGCGATTTTGTCGCGGGTATGACGGACAGGTTCGCCCTTTACAGATACGAGGAGCTTTTTATTCCTAAGACATGGATGTATTAAACGAAAACGGGCGCGGGAGGTGAGAGTGTGCGCTACAATTTTGACGACGCGTTCCTTTACGAGCTCAGGAACAGGAACGACGTTGAAACGGTGATAGGGGAATATGTTGACCTGAGAAGACGCGGGCGTGTTCTCACCGGACTGTGTCCCTTTCACAACGAAAAAACCCCTTCGTTTACCGTCTATCCGGACACGCAGTCGTTTTACTGTTTCGGGTGCGGCGCGGGCGGAGAGATAATAACGTTTACCCGAAAATTTTTTAACCTTGATTTTGTGGAAGCCGTCAAGCAGCTTGCGGACAGGGTGGGTATGATTTTTCCTATTTCCGCGGGAGGCGGCACGGGCGGGTTTGAAAGCATGCGCCGGCTGGTTTTAGAAGCAAACCGCGAGGCGGCGCGCTTTTACAACGAATTTCTGTACAAGCCCGAGGGCGGGGCATATCTGAATTATCTCAGAAACAGAGGTATAGACGACAGGATGATAAAGGCTTTCGGTCTCGGAGCCGCTCCCGACGCCTGGCGGACGCTTTTTGATTATCTTCACGCCAAGGGCTTCGCGAATGATATCCTCGTATCGGCGAACCTTGTCAAAAAAACCGAAAGAAACAATAAAACCGCGTATTACGATATGTTCAGGAATAAAATTATTTTTCCCGTAATCGATGTCAGGGGGAATGTTATTGCCTTCGGTTCGAGGGTGACGGACAATTCCAAGCCGAAATACGTCAATTCATCAGATACGCCGGTATATAAAAAGAGCAACGAGCTGTACGCTTTGAATATAGCGAAGAACGGCAACGAGGGGAAGCTCATTCTCTGCGAGGGGTATTTGGATGTTATCGCGCTGCACGGCGCGGGCTTTACAAACGCCGTCGCGGGACTCGGAACGGCTCTCACGCCGTCGCAGGTGAGCGTAATCTCAAGGTATGCCAAGGAGGTTATGCTTTGCTATGACAGCGACGAGGCGGGGAAGCAGGCGACCGCGAAGGCTCTTTCGCTTTTTTCGCAAACCGGCGTTAAGACAAAGGTCATCAATTTACCGGACGGCAAAGACCCGGATGATATTATCAGGGAGCGCGGACGGGAATATTTCAGGACGCTTCTGGATGGCTCCGCAAACGACATTGAGTACAGGCTCGCGGCGCAACGCCAAAAGCACGATACGGAGTCCGCCGACGGAAAAATAAGCTTCCTCAAAGCCGCCGCCGTAATTCTTGCCGTAAACGGCGGTTCAATTGAGCGTGACATTTACGCCGCGCGGCTTTCGGACGAGCTTGGAGTCGGCAAGGACGCCGTGATACAGCAGATAAAGCTTGTGGACGTCAGAAACGAACGCGCGAAGCAGAACAGCGCCGTGCGCGACGCGGAAAAAGCAAAAAGGAAACTGTATGACGGGATTATACCGAAGGGTCAGAGCAATCAGCGCGCTATTAAGGCGGAGGAGATTTTGCTTGCAAATATCATAGCCAATCCCTCTTTTTTAAAAAAACTTGAGGGTAAGCTGTCGGGCGAGCTTTTTACGGTGCCCGTATATGAAAAAGCGTTCGGCATTATTTCAAAAAGAATTATTGAAGGCTCGGGGTATGATATTACTTATTTGTCGGGCGATTTTGCGCCCGATGAAATGGGGGCGGTTTCAAGGCTTTATACTCCCGACTTTCCTATAAGCAATACGGTAAAGGAATGTGAGGACTGCATAGAGGCGCTTACCGATGAAAAGAAAAGTTCGAAACAGGCATATAAAGACGTTGCCGCGCTCAGCGACGAAGAGTTTTTAAGCCTGTTTAATATGGGTAAAAATCAGCAATAATAACTGTGTGAAAGGGTGCGGGATATGGAAGAAAACGAAAAAAAGGCAAATCCGATTAAACTGCTTATTGAAAAAGGCAAATTAATAGGAAAGCTTACGACCCACGAAATTGATTCGGCAATACTTGAAATGGATTTCGATATTGAGGAGCTTGATAAGCTCTACGAAACTATCGAGGCGCAGAATATCGAAATAATCGACGACTTAGGCGATGAGATGCTTGACACGCTGAGCTTTGATATCGACATTCCGAAGTCTGCGGAAGCTGCGGGAGCGGAAGCGAAGAACGCCGCCATAGACGACCCCGTAAAGGTTTATCTGAAAGAAATAGGAAAGGTTCCGCTTCTTACCCCCGAGGAGGAAATATACCTTGCCATCCGTATAATAGACAATGACGAGTCGGCGAAAAACAGGCTTGCCGAAGCGAACCTGCGCCTTGTCGTAAGCATAGCAAAGCGTTATGTCGGCCGAGGTATGCAGTTTTTAGACCTTATTCAGGAGGGCAATCTCGGTCTTATCAAGGCAGTCGATAAATTTGACTATACAAAGGGATTTAAGTTTTCAACATACGCCACATGGTGGATAAGGCAGGCAATCACAAGGGCGATAGCCGATCAGGCGCGTACTATACGCATACCTGTTCATATGGTTGAAACCATCAATAAGGTAAAAAAGACGAACAGTCAGCTTCTGCACGAAAACGGCAGGGATCCCACGGCGGAGGAAATAGCGGAAAAGCTTGAAATGCCTGTCGATAAGGTGCGCGAAATTTTAAGAGTCGCGCAGGAACCCGTTTCGCTCGAAACGCCTATCGGCGAGGAGGAAGACAGCCATTTGGGCGATTTCATCCCCGACGACGACACGCAGGCGCCAGTCGACGCGGCGTCTATGATGCTCCTGAAAGAACAGCTTTCGGATGTTCTGCGAACGCTGACGCCCAGAGAGGGAAAGGTTCTCGCTTTAAGGTTCGGTCTTGAGGACGGTCATCCGAGGACGCTTGAAGAGGTGGGCAGGGAGTTCAATGTGACGCGCGAGCGCATACGCCAGATAGAGGCGAAGGCGCTTAGAAAGTTACGGCATCCCAGCAGGAGCAAGAAGCTGCGGGACTTTCTCGATTAAAAATTTTAGGCGGGCTGTAAAGCCCGCCGTGTTTTTATATATAAACAAGATATCTGAGATTTTTCAGCAATTTGGAAATCAGTGTTACAAAATTCAGCAGAGTGGGCGACAGCAGCAGGCGGTCAAGCTCCGTATAGTCCTCGTGTGGAACAACTTCGTAGAACGTGCTGTTGTCCTTGTCGTTCTGCAAAAACTGCGGATAGTCGGGGTTGGAAAAAACGGTTAATTGCTCGTCGCTTTGGAACATCAGCCTGTAAAGAGCGCGATGCCCGTCATGGTTGTTGCAGTGGAGCATATTCTTTATAAACCATGTGTTTTCGGGCAGGGCGCAGGTGGACGCGTCTATATGGTTGTCGGGCGATATATAGTTTATCCCGCCGAAGTCCGCGGCTTGCGAATACCCCGCCGGGAACGTTTCGCCTAATGCGGCCACCGTCGCTCCGACGCTCGCGTACTTTGTATCGACGGTTGCGTCGCTGTCATTGGTATGGGATGTTACAAGCGGTGTTCTCTGCATATCGTATCCCGCTATGATATAAATACAGACGCCGTCGCTCTTGGCGTCGTTGAGTATATCGCCCGCCTTATTCATTACATTGTAATGATAATCGTTGATTTTTGAGAGTATGCCCGCCTGTGCCTCGGGATCGATAACGGCGGCTTTCGCCTCCTCGAAATATAAATCGGATACGAAGGCCCAAAGTCCCGGCATACTCGTGAATATAGGAATAACCGCCTCGTCAAGGACCTTGTCGCCGAGCTTGTCTATAAGAAAATCGGCTATCGAAAGAAGGAAAGTCCACATACCGCCCGCGTCGAGCGCTTCTATCAGAACGTAAAGCGCCGCGGCGAGAGGGTCGCTGTCAAGCTCGGGAAGCGCCTGCTCGCCGTATCTTATGAGCGCGTCCTTGTTTATTTCGAGCCGTTTCGTGAAAAGCTCTCCCGCCACCTCTGTGCCGAGAATGGGGCAGTTTATGAAGATGATTTTATCAACATCCCCGGTACCGTAAAGCGAAAGGTACGCCATTGCAATAACCCCGCCCATCGAGGACGCTTTAATCGAAACCTTATCGTGTCCGGTAAGCTCTTTTACCGTCTGTATGGCGTCATTCAAAAAACGCGCCGTTTCAAACGGGCTTATTCTGAAATCATAGCCGAAATAATAATCCTTATCAAGACCGTGTTCAGACGTCGTATATTCTCTAAGCTGATAGGTCACTCTGTCGCTCGAAACGCCGCCGCCGTCAAGGGCGAGGTCGCCGAAAACCGAGTAAACAAACCCTACAAGGGCATCGCCGAACGCGTCGTAATCCCCGCTTGTCATAAGAGCCGCGACGGACGGGGCAAGCTTCGCGCACTCCTTAACGATGAATTCGGTGTCGATTTTCCAAAGTTGCCGCTCGTTTTCGGTTCCGGCGTCGCGTATGAGCGAAGCGCTTCCGAGTCCGGCAATATAAACAATCGGACTCTGACCGCAGCCGCAGCCGCTGCCCGCGCCCGCGGCGGGAGAAACGGCGGTGACGAGCAGAACGAACGCAACCGCAAAGGAAATCAATTTTTTCATAACGACAGCTCCTTAATCCAATGATAATGATGAATTGTGGGAAGACCGAAATAAAATCCATTTGAATAGACTTTACCATAATCAGAAAAACATATCAACAAAATCTTGCCAAATTATTTACTTTTGCGTTTTAGTGTGTTAAAATATATAAAATTTGCGTCAAAAAGCGAAAGGAGCAGCAAAATGAGTAAAGTGCGTTCAAAGAGTACGGATTATTTGTTTAAGGCCGTTCTCGAACTTAAAACGATAGACGAGTGTTATGATTTTTTTGAGGATTTGTGTACTGTTACGGAGCTGAAATCCATATCCCAGAGGATAGTCGTCGCCAAGATGCTCAGCGACAACCGCATATACAGCGACATTGTAAGTGAAACGGGCGCGAGCACGGCGACAATAAGCAGAGTAAACCGTTCCCTCCAATACGGCTGTGACGGGTACGCGGTGATTTTTGACCGCCTTAAAAAAAGCGGTGAAAACGGCTCCGAGAAATAGCGTTATGAAAGCGTATGTTGATTTCGCCTCTGTGTACGACAGGCTGACGGACAATGTGGATTATGAGAAAATGGCGGACTGTATCGTGTCGATACTTATTGACGGCGGTATTTTTTCGGGCTTGCTTCTCGATCTCGCCTGCGGCACGGGCGCCTTGATGCGCGCGCTCCTTTCAAAAGGGAAAAACTATGAGTTAATCGGGATTGACGGTTCAGCCGAAATGCTGTCAAAAGCGCGGGAAAAGCTTTGTGAAAGCGGGCTTGACGCGCTTTTGCTCTGTCAGGATATGCGAAAGACAGACTTGTACGGGACGGTTTCGGCGGCGTTTTGCACGCTTGACGGCATAAATCATCTGACTTCGCCCGCGGACGTTTTAAAAGCGTTTCGGCGGCTTGAACTGTTCGTCGAGCCGGGCGGTCTGTTTATATTTGACGTCAACACGCCGTATAAGCACAAAGAGGTGCTCGCGGATAACTCGTTCGTGTATGACCTTGACGGCGTTTTCTGCGCTTGGCAGAATTTTACCGATGTTAAGACGCTTACCACGGACATATTTCTCGATTTTTTCACCTGCGGAAAAGACGGTCTGTACGCGCGTTTTTCGGAGTCTTTTTCCGAGCGCGCGTATGAAGACGCTTTTTTAACGGGCGGGCTAGACGAGTGCGGTTTTGACGTTATTGCGAGATATGACGGTTATTCGCGAAAAAAACCGGTCGAAAAAACACAAAGGATTTTATATGTGAGCAAACGGAGGAAATAGTTTAAAAGATAAATCTTTTAAACGGGAACTTTTGTCCTTTTGCATCGTAGGTGAAGATGCAAATCGGCTTCGCCGAACGGACAAAACTTCCGCCTCGCAGCGAAAGGATGGTCATAATTATGGATATAATGAAGCTAAAAAGCGGAAGCGACATCAGAGGGGTAGGATACAGCGAAAATGCCGGCGAAATAGAGCTGACCGATTTAATTGTAAGCTCTGTGACCGCCGCTTTTGTTAAAATATTAAAAGCGCGCGGCATTAAAAATCCCGCGGTATCGGTGGGAATGGACTCTCGGCTAAGCTCGAAAAGGATATCAGACGCCGTAACAGGCAGCCTTTTATCGCTTGGCGTCAGGACCTTCGACTGCTCTCTTTCCTCCACGCCGGCAATGTTTATGACTACTTTGAACCTCGGCTGCGACGCTGCGGTGATGGTAACGGCGAGCCATATGCCGTATAAAATGAACGGGTTGAAGTTTTTCACCAAGGAGGGCGGGCTTTCCGGAAATGACATTGAAAACATATTAAAAGAAGCGCGCATAAACCCCTATACTCCCGTCAAAACAGAAAACAGGGCAACAGCGTCGGCACATATGGACATATACTGCGAAAGCCTTCGCGAAATGATTAAAAAGGGCGTAAACGCAAAGGATTATGACAAGCCGCTGAGCGGACTTAAAATCGCCGTGGACGCGGGGAACGGAGTCGGCGGGTTTTACGCCCGGGAGGTTCTTTCCGTTTTAGGGGCGGACTGCTCGGGCAGCAGGTTTTTAGAACCCGACGGGCGTTTTCCGAACCATATACCGAACCCCGAGGACAAGGTTGCAATGGGCTTTATAAGAGAAGCCGTCCTCGCTTCAAAATCGGATTTCGGAATAATTTTTGACACGGACGTGGACAGGGCGGCTTGTGTGGACGTCAGCGGCGGGGAAATCAACAGGAACAGGCTCGTCGCGCTCGCGGCGGCTATCGCCTTAAAGAATTCGCCGGGCGCCACTGTGGTAACGGACTCCGTGACCTCCGACGGGCTTACGGATTTTATAAATAATAAACTCGGCGGCGTTCACAGGCGCTTCAAAAGAGGTTATAAAAATGTGATTGACGAGGCGAGGCGTCTGCAAAAAGAGGGGGTAAACGCTCCGCTCGCGATTGAAACCTCGGGTCACGCCGCATTTTCGGATAATTATTATTTGGATGACGGCGCGTATCTTATAACGCGCGTTGTCATTGAGCTGGCGAATATAAAAAAGGACGGCGGGGAGCTTTTAAGCCTTATAAACGGTCTTTATGAGCCTTTGGAGGAAAAGGAGATACGGTATAATATTCTTCGCGGCGATTTCGCGGTTTACGGCTCGGATATAATAAACAGGTTTGAAAGCTACGCTAATGAAAGCGCCGGCGTTTGCGTCTGCCCTGAAAACTATGAGGGAATAAGAGTTTCTTTTGACGAAAAAAGCGGAGACGGCTGGCTCCTTTTGCGTATGAGCCTTCACGAACCGCTGCTTGTTATGAACTGCGAGAGCGATGAAAACGGCGGCGTTGAAAAAATCTTGAACTGGTTTTATGCGTTTATTAACGGATTTGAAGCGATAACGCAAAAATAACGGTCACATACCTAAGCTTACAAACCGCGCGCAAAGAATATAGCTTACAATATTGGCGCATACGGCACACGGCAGCGTGTGCCTTGTATTTTTTATTGAAACGGAGCCGAAATAAACGGTTATGGCGTAAAAGACAGTCTCCGTCGAGCCCATCAGAATTGACGCCGTCCTGCCGATTGCGCCGTCGGGTCCGTAATCCGTTAAAATGCTCTCGTACATTGTGACAGCGCCGCTTCCCGAGATTGGCGATAGGATGGCAAGCGGCAGAATTTCCTTGGGTATGCCCGCAAGGCTGGCGACTGGCGAGAGGATGTCGCACAGAAAAACGAGCGCGCCCGAGCTTTTCAGCATATCGACGGCGACTACGAGCGCTATGAGCGCGGGCAAAATGCCGACTGCTGTTTTAAGCCCTTTTTTCGCCCCCTCTATAAACGCGTCAAATATCTTTACGCCCCTTACGGCGCCTGTCGCCACAATGGCAAATATGACTGCCGGAAGTATGTAGTCTGTCGCCTTTAACATTTATTTTAACTCCTTTTTCTAAAATAAAAGTGAGCAGCACCGCTATAAAAAGCGCGGATACGGAGGTCAAAAGCGCGGGCAGTATTATATCCATAGGCGACTCGCTGCCGTGCTCGCTTCTGAGCATTGCCACGGTAGTCGGAATAAGAGTCACCGCCGACGCGTTAAGAACCACAAAACGCACCATCTCATTGGACGCGGTGCTTTCCGCAGCGTCCGTTTCGTCTTTAAGGCGCGACATAGCTTCGAGTCCGAACGGGGTCGCCGCGCTGCCGAGCCCCAAAAGGTTCGCCGTTATGTTCATTGACATCGCGTTTATCGCCGGCGAGTCCTTTTTAAGCTTGGGGAATAAAAGCCGAAGCACAGGCGAAAGCGCACGGCTGATGATTTTGGTAAGCCCCGATTTCTCAGCGACGTTCATAATTCCGCTCCAAAAGGTTATGATACCCATTAGCTTTAAGCACAGCTCTACGGCGGGCTGACCGCCCGAAATTATAGTATCGGACAGCCCGCCCATTCTGCCGAACGCGAGCGCGCAGAAGACAGAGAGCGCAATCATTATTACCCAGATATAATTCATCATAAAAACACAGCCTTCAAAAAGCGGCAAAACCACAATAAATATCGAAATATCTTGACTAAACCGCAATATATTGTATAATGTCATTAGTATTTTTTAACAAATTCCGGAGGATACAATGGCTAAAAAAACACAGTACGGGAACGACAGTATATCCCAGCTCAAGGGAGCAGACCGCGTGAGGAAGCGCCCCGCCGTAATTTTCGGGTCGGACGGTCTTGAGGGCTGCCAGCACTCGGTATTTGAAATAATTTCAAACTCTATTGACGAGGCGCGCGAGGGCTTCGGCGATAAGATAATCGTCACGAAATTTCTTGACAACTCGGTTGAGGTACAGGATTTCGGCAGAGGGCTGCCCGTGGACTACAACCAAAAGGAGCAGCGGTACAATTGGGAGCTTGTTTTCTGCGAGCTTTACGCGGGCGGGAAATACGATACAAACGAGGGCGGCAGCTACGAGTATTCGCTCGGTCTTAACGGCTTGGGTCTGTGCGCCACCCAATACGCGTCCGAATATATGGAGGCGGAGATACACGCGGGGGGACACCGTTATTACCTGCGCTTTAAGCACGGCGAGCCGGACGGTAAAATGCAAAAGGAGGAATATCCGAAAAGGGATACGGGAACGCGTATCAAATGGAGACCCGACTTAAAGGTGTTTACGGATATCGACGTACCCGTTTCATATTTTACCGAAACGCTCAAAAGGCAGTCGGTAGTCAATAAAGGAATACGCTTTATTTTCAAAAATCAGCTGACCGAGACGAAATTCGAGACCACGGAATTTTTATACGAAAACGGGATTGAGGACTATATAAAGGAGTTTTGCGGCGAGGATGCCTTTACGTCCGTTCAGGTATGGAGTGCCGAAAAACGCGGCAAAGACAGGGAGGACAAGCCCGAATACAAAGTGGTGATAAACGCCGCTTTATGTTTTTCCAACAAAAAACAGCTTAAAGAGTACTACCATAACTCAAGCTGGCTCGAATATGGCGGCGCGCCCGAAAAGGCGGTTAGAAGCGCCTTTGTCTCGCAGATAGACGCGAACCTCAAACAGACGGGCAAATACTTAAAGAGCGACGGGAAGATTTCTTTCCAGGATATTGAGGACTGTCTCGTACTCGTCATATCCTCGTTCTCGACGCAGACCTCCTATGAAAATCAGACAAAGAAAGCGATAAACAACAAATATATTCAGGAGGCGATGACCGAGTTTTTCCGGCATCAGCTTGAAATCTATTTCTTGGAAAACAGGCTTGAGGCGGATAAAATATGCGAACAGGTACTCGTAAATATGAGGAGCCGCGTCAGGGCGGAAAGCACAAGGCAGAACCTGAAAAAAGCGCTAGCGCTATCAAATGATATGTCCAGCCGCGTTGAAAAATTCGTGGATTGCCGCTCAAAGGACCCAAATGAGCGCGAATTGTTCATAGTGGAGGGCGATTCGGCGCTCGGAGCGTGCAAGCAGGCGCGCGACTCGGGCTTTCAGGCCGTTATACCGGTGCGCGGTAAAATATTCAACTGCCTGAAATCGGAATATGACAGAATATTTAAAAATGAAATAATAACAGACCTTATTAAGGTTATCGGGTGCGGAGTCGAGGTAAGCTCCAAGTCCAACAAGGATATTTCGTCTTTCAGCCTTGAAAATCTGCGTTGGAGCAAGGTTATAATATGCACCGACGCCGACGTTGACGGCTTCCACATCAGAACGCTTATTCTAACCTTGATATACCGCCTCGTACCGACCTTGATAAACGCGGGAAAGGTATATATAGCGGAGTCGCCGCTCTATGAGATTAACACGAAGGACGAGGTGTTCTTTTGCTATACAGAGAAGGAAAAAGCGCAGGCGCTCGAAAAAATCGGGAAGACCAAATACACAATACAGCGTTCAAAGGGGCTTGGCGAGAACGAAGCCGATATGATGTGGCTGACCACTATGAACCCAAATACGAGGAGGCTTATAAAGGTGGAGCCTAACGGCATAAAAGAGGAAACGGACGAAAAATTTGAGCTTCTTATGGGCGACAACCTTCAGGGCAGAAAAGAACATATAGCGGAAAACGGGTATCTGTACGTTGAGCTTGCGGACTTGTCCTGAATATGGAGGAATAAAAAGTTTATGGCAAAAAAACCTAAGGATATAAATAAAAAGAACGCAGAGCCTCAAATAAAGGCGAACATATCGGGGGCTGGCGAAATAGTCAACCAGCTTATAACCGATACGCTTGAAGTCAATTTTATGCCCTACGCGATGAGCGTTATAATGTCGCGAGCCATTCCTGAGATAGACGGCTTCAAGCCCTCTCACCGCAAGCTCCTGTATACTATGTACAAAATGGGGCTTCTCACGGGCGCAAGGACAAAGTCGGCGAATATCGTCGGGCAGACCATGCGCTTAAACCCGCACGGCGATGCCGCCATATATGACGCTATGGTCAGGCTCTCGCGCGGGAACGAATCGCTTCTGCTCCCATATGTGGACAGCAAGGGCAACTTCGGCAAGGCGTATTCAAGCAATATGCAGTACGCTGCCGCCCGTTATACGGAGGCTAAGCTTGAAACCGTATGCGGCGAGCTTTTCGGCGATATAGACAAGGATACCGTGGATTTTGCGGACAATTACGACGGCTCGATGAAAGAGCCGACGCTTCTTCCCGTAACGTTTCCGGCTATATTGGCAAATGTTACTTATGGCATAGCCGTCGGTATGGCAAGCCAGATAGCCTCGTTTAATTTAAAGGAAATATGCGACGCAACCATAGAGCTTATAAAAAACCCCGATTTTGACGTTTCGCAAATAATTAAAGCCCCCGATTTTATTTCGGGCGGGGATATAGTGTATAACAGGGAAGCGCTTGACGAGATTATAAATACGGGCAGAGGCTCCATAAGGGTCAGAGCGAAATATGTATACGACAAGTCGAACAACTGTATTGATATTACAGAAATCCCGCCGAGAGTGACGGCGGAGCAGATAATAGACAGGATTGTGGAGCGCGTAAAGGCGGGGGCAATTAAGGAAATCGGAGACGTCCGCGACGAAACGGATAAAAGCGGGCTAAAAATCACGATAGACCTGAAAAGGGGAACGGACGCGGATAAGCTGATGAAAAGGCTTTACAGGATGACCGCGCTTGAGGATACGTTTTCGTGCAACTTCAACATACTCATAGCGGGTGCGCCGTCGGTACTCGGCGTAACGGACATACTCGGGGAGTGGATAGCCTTTCGGGAGGAATGTGTGCGCAGGCGCGTCTATTTTGATTTGAGCAAGGCAAAAGAGCGGCTGCATCTGCTTTTGGGACTTAAAAAAATACTGCTCGATATTGACAAGGCTATAAAGATTATCCGCGGCACGGACGAGGAGGCGGAGGTCGTCCCGAATTTGATGATAGGCTTCGGAATTGACAGGCTCCAGGCGGAATTCGTCGCCGAAATCAAGCTCAGGCATCTGAACCGCGAATATATCTTAAAAAGAACCGCGGATATAGAAGCCTTGCAAAGGGCTGTCGCGGAAATGGAAGATATACTGAAATCTAAAATAAAAATCAAAAAGATTATAATCGCCGAACTGAATTCCGTTAAGGAAAAATACGGGAAGGACAGAAAAAGCGGGATAATCTATCCGGCGGACGAGGAGGACGAGGAGCCGGGGGAGCAGATTTCCGACTATCCGGTCAATTTGTTTTTTACCCTCGAGGGCTATTTCAAAAAAATAACGCCGCTTTCGCTTAGAATGGGCGGCGAACATAAGCTCAAAGAGGGCGACAGCATCACACAGTCCTTGGAGGCAACGAATTCCTGCGATTTGCTTTTCTTTACTGACAAACAGCAGGTTTACAAGTCGAGAGTGTGTGATTTTGAGGATACAAAAGCGAGCGTACTCGGCGATTTTGTAGGCTCCAAGCTTGAGTTTGACGAAGACGAAAAAGCCGTATATATGGCTGTTACTGCGGATTATAAAGGCTATATGCTTTTCTTCTTTGAAAACGGCAAGGCGGCAAAGGTTGATATGAGCGGTTACGAAACCAAGACAAACCGCAAAAAGCTCATAAAGGCGTATTCCGACAAATCGCCGCTTGTCGCAGCAAGGTATATACGCGGGGACGCGCAGTTCGTGCTCGGCTCGAGCGCGGGGCGGTTCCTTATTTTGGACAGCGCGGCGATTTCGACTAAATTGACGAAGGATACTGCGGGAGTGGGCGTTATGACCGTCAAGAAAAACCACAGACTCGTATATGTGCGTGAATACAGAGAAGGCGAATTTGCAAAGCCTTACAGATACCGCACGAAAACGCTGCCCGCCGCCGGAGCCGTTTTAAGCGCCGAGGACCAGGGCGAACAGCTTACTATGCAATAAAAAAAGACTGTCTTCTTTTAGAAGACAGTCATTGTTGTCTTACTCCACAGAGTCGCTTTGCCTTACAAGGGCGTTGTTTTCTCTGAAAAGAAGAGATATGCACCATATTCCGGCTAACGCAACCACCGTATAGATTATTCTGCTGACTATCGCCGCCTGCCCTCCGAACAGCCACGCCACGATATCGAACCGGAAAATTCCGATGGCGCCCCAGTTAAGAGCGCCGATAACGGTGATTACAAGCGCAATTTTATCCAACACTATATTTCAACTCCTTTTGTGATTTGCTGTTAGTTATTATTTGTTCTTTCTTTTTTGATATACGGTTTTTTTCAGGTATATTTTTCCATTTTGAGGTGATTTCTTGTTATATTTTATTTTCGGAAGAGCGGGAAGCGGGAAAACCGCGCATATTCGCAGTCTGATAAAGGATATTGTTGAAAATACAAATGAAACGCCAATGCTGATTGTCCCCGAGCAGTATTCTTTTGAAAGCGAAAGAGAGATGCTTCGCCTTATCGGTCCCGCTAAAATGAGCCGTGTCGAAATTTTCAGTTTTTCGCGCTTGGCGCGTAAAACAGTTCCGGAATACATAAAAAACGAGAAACCGTTCATCACCGACGCCGAGAGAGCCGCCGTTATGAGTATGTGCGTTGAACAGCTTTCAGATACCTTGGAAATATTCGGCAGGCACATAAACTCGCAGGATATGCTCTCGCGGCTTGTGAGCGCCGACACGCAGCTTCGTCAGTGCCGGGTCTCGCCCGAAACGCTTTTGTCGGCGAGCGCGGGCGCGGACGATTTTATTTTAAAACAAAAAATGCGGGAAATCGCTTTGATAAGCGAAACATACCGCGCGCATACGGCGAGGAAATACAGCGACGAAAATACGGAGCCCGACGAGCTTGCTCGCCTTATAGCGGAAAATAATTTGTTTGAGGGCAGAGTGGTGATGTTCGACTCGTTCAGGGGCTTTACCGCTCAGGAAACAAAGGTTTTTGCCGAGCTTGTAAAAAGAGCGAAGGACGCGTATGTTACGGTCTGCGCGATGGATTTTACGGACAGCTTTGCAGGCTTCGGAGCGTTTACGCATACCTGCGAATTTGCTAAGAAGCTTCGCGCGGCGGCTCAGGAAAACAACGTGCGTATCGCAAAGCCCGTATATCTTTCCGCTACGGGAAGGCTTGACGGCATTGCAGCCGGTACGCCCAATGTGCGGGAGGCCGTTTCGGCGCTCGAGTATTCGCTTTACGATTTGGATTATGAAGGGTATCAAAAGGAGACGGATGATATAACCCTTGTATTAGCGGATGATAAGGCGGATGAAAGTGAATTTGCGGCGCGTGAAATAAGGCGTCTGGTCAGAGAAGAAAATATGCGCTGCCGCGACATATATATTATCGAGCGCACACAGGGCGGCTATAAACCGTTTCTGCTCAACGCCCTTCGCCGTTTTGGACTGCCTGTTTTTGAGGACGCGAGGCGCGGAGTATTCGACGAACCGCTGGTGTTCGCCGTGTATTACGCCATTGAAAGCATAGTTAAGGGCTTTGCGACGCAGAGCGTTATGAGGTATCTGAAAACGGGTCTTACGGATGTCGAGCTGCTTGATATCTGCGTTTTGGATAACTATACGGTCGTATGGGATATCGACGGGTCGGCGTGGAAAAGCGAATGGAAAAACCACCCTTCGGGACTTGGGTACGCGATAGATGAAAAGGCCGCCGAAAAGCTGAAAAAAATCAATGAAATCAGACTCCGTATATTGAAACCCTTGTTAAAGCTCAAGGAGGAAAGCTCAAACAACACCGGCGCCGGAATATCAAAAGCCGTTTTTGATTTTATAACGGAAACCGGAATGTCCGAAAGGCTTCTGAGCCTTGCGCTGGAGGCGGAGAACTCCGGCGAGGCGGGCGCGGTATCCGCGCGGCAGGAGGATTGGGACGCGCTTGTTTTAATTCTTGAACAGGCGGCTTTTCTTATGGGAGACGCTCAGATTTCCCTTAAAAGATATTGTGAGATTTTTAAGCTCCTGTGTGACGGGACGACGCTCGGCGTAATTCCCCAAGGAGTTGACGAAATAACGGTAGGCGCCGCCGACAGAATTCGAACAGAGGACGCGAGAGCCGTATTTATAGTGGGTGCGAACGACGGCGTGTTTCCGCTCGGCTTCACATCGGACGGAATATTTTCAGAGACTGACAGGAAAGAGCTTTCGAGGCTCGGCGTAGAGCTGTCGCTGCCGTATGAATACAGAGCCGCCGAGGAGCGTTTCATATCCTATTGCGCTCTTACAGCCGCGCGCGAAAAAATTTATGTGCTTTATTCGAGGCACTCCGTTTCCGGAGAAACAATAAAACCCTCCGAAATAGTCGCTCACATAGAACGGTATTTTCCAAACTGCCGAAAAATATCGGCGCGCGACGTTTTGCCGCTTACGCAAATCGAGAGCGGCGAGTCGGCGTTAGCCGTCTTTGCGAGTCATATTTCAGAAGACAGCGTTTTTGCGGCTTCGCTGAAATCGGGTATTTCGCGTTTTGACGAGTACGCGTACAGACTAAACGCGCTGCAAAGAGCCGCCGTCAAGGAAGAAATCTACGTCAGTGACGAGTTGACGGCGAAAGAGCTGTTCGGCAAGGATATAACGCTTTCCGCCTCAAAGCTGCAAAGCTTTTTTGAATGTCCTTTTTCATTTTTCTGCAAATACGGTCTTTCGATAAGAGAGCTGCGCGCGGCGAGCCTTGACCCGGCGAGCAGCGGTATAGCGGTACATTATGTTTTGGAAAAGATATTAAAGGCGATGAGCGTCGAAGAGCTGATT
Source organism: uncultured Eubacteriales bacterium (assembly GCA_964597515.1). GTDB lineage: Bacteria > Bacillota > Clostridia > Oscillospirales > Acutalibacteraceae > DTU089. Next base: position 22,912 of record CAZQXZ010000022.1, read on the forward strand.
TCATCCAAAGAGGAGACGCTGAGAGAGCGTATTGAGGAGCATCTCGGTATTTACCTTGATGAAATGATGGGTGGAACAGAAGGGAAATCAAAACGCTTTTTAGCTCTTTTTTACAGACTGTCTGAAACGGTATTCGCCGTTGTTTCAAGGCTTAAAAGCGAGTTTCGGGCAGGTCAGTTCGCGCCTGTCGAGTACGAGCTTTACATAGGCGGCGACAAGGTGGGTCCATATACGGTGACTCTCAAAGACGGTTCGCGGATAAGGCTTACCGGCGT
>CAZQXZ010000023.1:0-8844 GCA_964597515.1 uncultured Eubacteriales bacterium
CTGGTAATCGTATGTGCCGGGAGCCGCGGTTTCCTCGGCGAGTATCTCCTCGGCATCGGGAACCTCGTTTTGGAAAAATCCTTTTGTGTTTCTCGCGTACATAAACTGAGGATATCTTTCATCCGAGTAAATGTCGGTTATAGATTTGTCATAAAGCAGGTCTATCGCAAGGTTCATAATGATGTTGTTCCTTGCGGTGGACTCGTGGTTCTGCTCGTAGAAATAGAACGAGTGCTCAGGCAGGATTGAGGTTGCCGCGTCAAGCGTATCGTCCGGCGAAACGTGATTGTGCGCAGGGTTCGTGCAGACAGCTCCCGAGCTGACGTATTCGCAGCCGAGCGTTTCTCCGACAAGGCATGTATGGGCGCCCATGCCCGTCGAGCCGATGTGGATAATTCCGTCGGCGTTATAATCGTCCCAAGAACGGGATATCGTGTAAAGGGGAACGCCGTAGTCCACAATATTGAACACCTCTACGCCCGCGTCTTTCAGCGCGAGTATATTCGCCTTGCTGTTAAGCTGCGCCTGATAATATGTGCCGGTTCTGTTCCTCAGGTACGCATGGTCGGCGTCTGCGAGGTACTTTTCAGCCATATCCGGATAATCCTCGCTCGCCATCAAAGCCCACATATTCGGGCAGTTAATAAGAATTGTTTCAAGCAGCTTGTCAACCGTCTTGTCAAGCAAATCGGCAAGCACCTGTTTGGGAAGCATACGAATTCCGAGATTAATGACATACGCGAGGTAATCGTCGGGCATAAGCGAGGGGAACAGGTCCTTATAGAGCATATTATCCTCAAAGCTCAGCTCCTTCTTATATATATCGCTGACTATCTTTGAGCCGTCAAGAGCGGGAACGATACATACCACTCTTTCAAGGTCTTCCTCGACTTCGGGATGAAGCTCGATAAGGGCGTTAAATACCGTTCCGCCAAGGCTTATCGGTACAAGATTAACCTTATCGTGTCCTGTCTGCGCTTTAACCATCTGTATGTACGCGTAAAGCTCCTCGGCAATACCCAGTACGTCACCGAAGCTGTTGTACGCGAAGAAATATAGGTGGTCGGCGCCCGCCTTGTCGGCGTAGCCCTTTATCGGAATGGTGTTTAATATGAATTTGCTGTCAGTCTCGTCGCACTCGGCAAGACTTTTATAATACTTTTTGACGTGAACGTTGTTCTTCGGAAGACCGTCAAGTCCTGTCGCGTTGACGCCGAACGCGTCGGCGAGCGTCTGCGAGGCATAGTCGGTAAAGCCGTTGTCCTTCTGCGTCGCTATCGCCGTAACAAGAGGGGCGGCAAGCTTGTTTATAAGCTCATCCGCATTCACATAAAGCGGCCAGCCCGTAACCGGGTCTCCCTTTTCGTCATAAATGATTTCATTGTTCTCGTCGTAAAGATACGCGTCTGACTGACCGATGCCCGGGATTATTATCGAAGGGGTGTGACCGCAATCGCCCCCGCACGAAGTCCGCGGACCGTCATTGCACATCGAAAGCAACGTTTCGACGTCCTGCTCCCATGACGTATAGGTGATTGTCGTGCCTTTTTCGACGTCGTATGTATTGCCTAACAAGCCGAAAATACCAAGGAACGCAAAGAGCACCGCAAGAAGAGATGAGATTGTTTTGTAAATTTCCTGATAAGCGTTCATAAATACCACTCCTTATATTAATGTCACCGTCAAAGGTGAAAAACTATTTAGTAAGAGCCGGGTCGGCGGCGAGCACCGCAGCCGAGAGCCGCTGCGTGGCTTTTTGCGTTAGCGAATTGTCTATTATGATTGTATTTGATAAAAGCTCCTCGCACTCGGCTACCGCCTTGCCAAGCTCGTCCCTGACATGGTCGTGAAGCTTTTCACCAAGCAGCTCCTTCGCTCTCGGAAGCAGTTTATATTTTATCTCCTTAATATTACGCGAGCCGTTGAATTGCGGGAATGCGGGATTTGAATAGACGTCTGTGAAGTCCCTGTTCGTCAAAATCTCACGGCAAAGCAACAGCGCGACGTCGTGATAAGCGATATCGTCATGTATCAGGTCCGAAAAGTACCAGGTCGTATCGGGAAACAGACCCGCGCCGGCGTCAACGACGCGGTCGGGCGAAATATGGTCGTGACCGTCCTTAAAGCAGCGGTCCTTCGCCGGCACATATCCGTCGGGCAGCGTTTCACCGACAGGCGCGGCGTGCGCGCCGAGAGACGCGGAGCTCAAATCAATTACCGAGTCGGAATTGAGCGCGGCGGACTTTACGAAAGGAACAAGCTTTTTGCCGTAGCCGCATACCGTAAAAAACTCGACTCCGCGCTTTGTCTGCAACGTCAAAAGCTCCTCATAATCCTTGTGCGCTCTGTGGAACCTGTCCGCCTTCGCCCTTAACACCTCGTGCCTTCCGTCGCAAAGGTGTTTGCCGCGAAGCGCCTCGTACCTCTCGCGCGGGACGACAGCCCACATAGCGGGGCTGTTGACAAAAACCGTGTCCCTGAGAGCCGAAAGAGCCGTTTCGGTAATCTTCCTGTCCATACCCTTGGGCAGCAATTTCATAAATGAAGCAATTTTTTCGGCGGTTTTCCTGTCAAGAATAAATTCGAGAAGCTCTCTCGGATTGTCAAGGTTGATTTCATCCTCAAGAACGTCGGCAATGACGCTCGTACCGTTTATGGCGGGGACAAAGTTCATCACCCTGTATACGTCCTCCCTGTCGCCGTAGGCGTCAAAATACGCGATTGAAATTGAACCGCCAAGGCTGACGGGAACAAGATTAACCTTATCGTGACCCGTCTCTTCCTTCACGCTCTGTATGAACAGATGCAGGTCTCTTGCCGTTTCATAAGGCTGACCGAAGGAATGATAGGCGAAGAAATACATATGGCTTTCGCCGATAGTCTCGGCAAGCTGCTCCATGGGCACCATACGGTAAATGAACCGTCTTTCATCGTCCGTACACCCGGCGAGGGAGCGCGGATATGAAACCACCCTGAGCCGCGCCTTGGGAGAACCCTCCGCCGTCGCCGCGAGCGGAAAGAACGCTTTGCGCAGTTCTCTGTAAAGGGTGTCCGTAAAGCCCCTGTCCCCCCTGAGCGCCATCATTTTGAGCGCAGAGGGCAAAATCCCTTTCAGAAGCGTCTCGTTGTCAAGCTCGAGAGGCCAGGCAAGTTTTATTTTTTTGTCCTCGTCGTCAATAAGCTCAACCTTGGATTGACCTATTCCCGGAATAATTATAGTCGGATAATATCCGCACTCACACGCTTTATTCATATTTAACCTCAAATTACAATATTACATTTATTGATTTTACCATATTAAAGGGCGGTTTTCAAGTGATTTTTAAGTAAAAACAATAAATCTTTGTGCAAGCTCAAAATGACCGTCATATTGCCCAATTTACACGGGCTTTTTTTGTTACTCCGTACAAAGTTCAATTATTGCATTTTATTATAAACTTATGTATAATGTATAGTGAAGGATTTTTGATAACATTCAGAGGTGTTAAGAATTTGTTTGACAAAAGCGGCGAGCTGTTGATTTTCAGCAAGGGCTTCAACTATTCAGAGGACGGTCCGGGAAACAGGCTTGTCTACTATCTAAAGGGCTGCAACCTGCATTGTCCCTGGTGTTCAAATCCCGAGGGTATGGAAAGCTTTGAGGATGAAAAAGGCGTGCCGATAAACGAACTTCTAAGCGAAATCGGCTCCTGCGTTCCGATGTTCTTCGACGGCGGCGGCGTCACCTTTACCGGAGGCGAAGTCCTCTGCCAGGCAAAAGCGATGAAAAACGTCCTCTCACAGCTGCAAAAGGACGGTATACATACGGCTGTCGAGACGAACGCGTCCCTCCCCTCTTTAACGGAGCTTATGCCGTATATAGACTATCTTATAGCGGATTTCAAACATCCGGACGAGGCAAAGCTTAAACAGGCTGTCGGCGCTTCGCTTTCTGTCATAAAAGAAAACCTTAAAACAAGAGCGCTTTCGGGAAAGCCGATGCTTGTACGGGTACCTCTTATTCGCGGCTTCAACGACGACGGCGAAACCTTAGAAAAATTCGCGGCTTTTTTCAGCGAGCTAAAATCCCTCAAAAACGGGGAGTATCCGCAGTTCGAGCTGCTCAAATACCATGAATACGGAAAAGATAAATGGGAAAAAGCGGGGCGAGAATACGCCGTAAAGGACGGGCTTGTCAGTGACGGGCAATATAATCAAATAACCTGCTTTTTCCGCTCAAAAGGTATTGAAACGATAAGCACATAATCAAGCTTGAAATTGCAAGAAGGCGCCGCCCGTATAAGACCAAAAACGCTTGGCGTTTTTCCTTATATATCTAACATCTAAAATCTAAGAAACCGGAGTATATTTTATGAAAAATTTTGACTGTGCGTACATAACGGACAAAGCGAAGGAGCTTTTCAAAGAGGAGCGCCGTATAAAGAGGCTTGACGGGTGGTTTTTGATGAGAGAGGCTAATATGAAGTACAGCCCCGCTCTTTCGGAGCTTTTGCCTATGGAAAGGAGCGCCGCCGTTTTGAAAAAGGCAATAGCCGAGCTTCCGATATATATAAGCGACAGCGCGATTTTCGCGGGCACGCAGAGGGACGCCTTCGCAAGGAGCTACGCGCTCATAAATCCGTCGTTCAAGGTGGAAACCTTCAACGGCTACTGCGACCCTACGGCTGTCTACGGAGACATAGAGCCGAATGAGGAATTTACAAAAGAGAGAATTACTAAGGTCTGCGAGTTTGATAAAACCACGCCTTACGTCAGTCAGCTTTCCGAGGTATATAAAAACGCCGAAAGCCTCACGGGAGAGGTCGCCTTCTTTATTGAGCAGGTAACGGGGCATCTTATTCCCGATATGCGTCCCGCCCTGAAATACGGAGTGCGCTCGATGCTCTCTGATATCGACGGTAAAATGAAGGTTGCGGACGGCAATAAAAAAAGCAATTATGCCGCTATGAAAACGGCTCTTGAATCTGTGCTTCTTCTCGCGAAAAGGTATGAGGACATTGCCCGCTCGAACGCCGAAAAGGCTTCTGCAGAGAGAAAGGCGGAGCTTCTGCTGCTTGCCGATACGCTCAAAAACGTTCCCGAAAACGGCGCGAAAACCCTTTACGAGGCAATACAGAGCTTTATTCTGATGTGGCAGGTAATGTGTCTGGAACAGACTGTGAACCCCTTCGCGTTTTCCGTGGGCAACGCCGACAGGATTTTTGAGCCTTACAGAGCCGCGGATAATATGCGGCGCGACGAAGCGGCCGCGCTTTTTAGGCACTTCCTTGTTTTCTTCAACGTCGCGGACAGAAGCTGGGCAATATCCCAAAACTTAATTCTCAGCGGCAGGGATATTGACGGAGCCGACCTTACGAACGAAACGACATACGCCCTTCTTGACGCGTATTACGATATGAACCTTCCGCAGCCCATACTTTCCGTAAAGCTGCACAAAAACACGCCTGACAGGCTCTACCGCGAAATGGGAAGGTTTTTCTTCACGCCGGGCTGCCTGACCCCGTCGCTGTTCAATGACGATTCCCTTTACGAGGTGCTGCTGCGTTCGGGAGTAGAACTTGAGGATATACCAGACACCTCCGTCGCGGGCTGCCAGGAACCGCTTATTATGGGTAAGGACAACGGCAACACGACTAATAGCTGGCTAAACCTCGGCAAAATTCTTGAGCTTACCTTAAACGACGGTTTTTCAACCGTTACGGGAGAGAAAATAGGCACGGTCTGCGAGCCTGCCGACGCTCTGAATTCCCTGAAAAACATCCGCGAGAGGTTTTATGAGAACGCCCGTTATTATATTACGGAAATGACCGACGCGGCAAACGGCGCGTCAAGAGCGCTTTCAAACCTCACCGTTCCTTTTTTAAGCACGCTTATGGGAGGAATAGAAACGGGATATGATACAAGAGACGCGGAAAACCAGGGTACCAAATATAACGGCAGCGGCTGCCTTATCCACGGAACGAGCGTTGTGTCCGACTCCTTTATAGCTATTGACCGTCTTTTAAGCGAGCGCCCGAAAGACGCCGGCAGGCTGCTTGACGCGCTTAAAAACAACTTTGACGGCGATGAGGAGCTTCGCGAATATCTTCTTAAACAGCCTAAATTCGGCAATAACATCGTATGCGCCGACGACGAAGCCGCCGAGGTCGCCGACAGGATAGCCGATATGGTCAGAAGCGCGAAGAATTATCTCGGCAACCCTTTCAGACCGGACTTTTCGACTCCGTCCACCCACCTGCTTTACGGCTATTGGGTCGGCGCGCTTCCCAACGGGAGAAAGCAAAGGGAGATGCTCAATTACGGAGTAGACCCGCTTTACGGCGACGCCCAGCAGGGACTTGGCTTTCGCACGCTCTCGCTTATGAAGCTTCCGTTTGAAAAGATGTGCGGCGGCTATGCCTCCCATTTCGGAATAGACCCGAAATACTTCCGCAGCGAAAGCTTTGAGGACAAGGGGCTTGACTTCAAAAATAAAGTAATACGCCCGCTCTTTTTCAATCCGCAAAATGAACGCGTTTCGCCGTTTTATTTATATGTCAACGTAACCACTCCCGAAATTTTGAGGGAGGTGCTTAAAAATCCCGCAAAATACGCGCCGAACGGCGTTTACATTATGAGAATACACGGTACCTTCGTAAACTTTCTCGACCTTTCCCCCGCCATTCAGCAGGATATTATCAAAAGACTTGACCCCGCTTCCGCCACAATCTGAGTGAAAGGTAGTATTTATGTATTTAATCGGACTGGATATAGGCACTACCACCATCTGCGCCGCCCTTACACAAAGGGAAACGGGAAAACTGATAAAAACCGTCACGCTGAAAAATGACAGTTTTATTCACAGCGATAAGGATTTTGAAAAAATCCAGGATCCCGAGAAAATTATAAATATTGTAAAATCCGCGCTTTTGGAGTTAACGGACGCCGGCGGGGACATCGCGGCTATCGGCGTTACGGGTCAGATGCACGGAATAGTTTACTGCGACGCAAGCGGCGCTCATATAAGCCCGCTTTATATCTGGCAGGACGGCAGAGGAAACGAAGGCTTCAAGGATACCTCGTATTGCGGGTATATAAACGAAATAACGGGATATAAAACCGCCTCGGGTTTCGGGCTTGTGACCCATTTTTACAATGCCGTAAACGGACTCGTGCCGGAAAACGCGCGTAAATTCTGTACCATTCACGACTATGCGGTTATGCGCCTGTGCTCTCTTTCACAGCCGCTCGTACACGCAAGCGACGCCGCAAGCTTCGGGCTTTATGACCTTAAAAACAACCGTTTTGATACGGACGCCGTCTCTCTTTTGGGTCTCGACGCCGGCACGCTCCCGAACGTTACCGCAAAAACGGTTTTCGCGGGCAAGACTTCCGCAAACTTTCTTCCCGAGGGAATTCCCGTCACCGTCGCGCTGGGCGACAATCAGGCGTCCTTCCTCGGCTCTGTCAAAAGCCCAAAGGACTCAATTCTCGTCAATATGGGCACCGGAAGCCAGATTTCCGTGATGACGCGAAATGTTATTGAAACGCCCGTCGGCGAAATCCGCCCGTTTTTGGAAAACAGCTATTTGTTCGTGGGATGTTCGCTTTGCGGAGGAAGGGCTTACCAGATACTTGAAAGCTTCTTCAAGGACTGCGCCGTTCTTTTCGGACTTGACGGAAACGATTTCGGGAGCCTTTTCCCGCTGATGGATAAGCTGTCCGAAAAAGCGTTTGAACTTTCTGACCCGCTAAGTGTAAGCTGCGAATTCTGCGGTACGCGCGAGGAGCCGCACAAACGCGCCTGTATCAAAGACCTTACAGCCGCAAACTTCACTCCGGCTCAGCTTATATGCGGCGTTTTAAGAGGCACCGTCGCCGAGCTTTACGATATGTACGACAAATGCCGCCCCCGTCTTGGCGTGACTCCGCAAAAGCTTGTAGGCTCCGGAAACGGCATACGCAAAAGCGCCGTATGGCAAAAGCTGTTTGAAGAGAAGTTCGGTATGGAGCTCAGCGTTTCGGAGAATAAAGAAGAAGCCGCCTGCGGCGCGGCGGTCTTCGCCCGTAAAGCTTTAACAGATTATTAAGGAGCGTGTGATTTTGGACTCTAAGGAACTGGCGTCTTTACCCGTGTTTTTCAACGAAAACAGGGTTTTCAGAGTATACCGCGGCGGGAAGCTCTTTTCGGATTTTTTCGGCGACGCGAGCGAGGACTCCTTTTACCCCGAGGAATGGATATGCTCGTCCGTAAAAGCCCTGAACGAGGGAAGCGGCGACCCCTTCGAGGGAGTCTCCACGGTAAAAGGCACTGAAATACGCTTTGACGAGCTTTTAGAGCTTCACAGGGAGCTCCTGCTCGGGGACAGAAGCGGACTTGACATTCTTGTAAAGGCGCTTGACAGCGCAATCCGTCTGCCCGTGCAGGCTCATCCCGATAAGGCGTTCTCGCAAAAGCACTGGGGCAGTCCTTTCGGCAAAGCGGAGTCCTGGTACGTCCTCGCGACAAGAGATAACGCGGCTATATACTTCGGTTTTAAAGAAGGCGTAACAAAAGAGGATTTTGAGAAAGCGATAAACGACAGCGCCCATGACAAAGACGCGATGGAAAGGCTTCTCAACCGAATTCCCGTACAGCCCGGCGACGTTTACTTCATTCCCGCAAAGGCTGTCCACGCAATCGGGGCGGGATGCCTGATACTCGAGGTTCAGGAGCCTACCGATTTTACAGTGCAGCCCGAGGAGTGGTGCGGCGATTATCATCTCAGCGAAAAAGAGATGTATCTGGGACTTAGCAAAGAGGACGCTTTGGAATGCTTTGACTTTTCCTTTAATTTAGAAAAGGTTGAGTCAAAATGTAAAAAA
>CAZQXZ010000023.1:8854-22457 GCA_964597515.1 uncultured Eubacteriales bacterium
AGGGAGTCGCTGATTTGCGCGAAGGATACGCCCTGCTTCGGCGTGGAGCGGTACCGCGTCAATAACGGAAAAACCTCCTTTCTCCCCTCTCCCGCCGTCTATGTCGTAACGGGCGGTTCAGGCTCTTTGAGGCTGTCAGAAGGCAATTATAAAAAAACAATTAAAAAAGGAGATTATTTTTTCGCGCCAAGCGCGGTAAACAATAAACTCTATGCCCAAAGCGATACCTGTCTTGAAATGGCGGTATGTTTACCTCCTTTGCAAACATAAAAAAATACGAAAGGGTGTGCGGCATGGTTGAAATCTTTCTTGCGGCAAAGGTCTGGGACAGTGAAGTAATAGGTAAATTCTATAAGGCTTTACAGAAGCTTCCCGATAAAGAAAAATGCGACTGCACGATTTTTATCGCGCAAACTCTTCAAAAACGGGAAGAAAAGACGAATTTTTACGCCGCCGGCGAAATCCTCGAGTACGCTATCGCCAACTATAAAGATGTATCCGACGAAACAAAATCGAAAATGCACTGGGCGCTCGGTCACGTGCTCGAGTACAATTTTCTCAATTACGAAGACGCGTATAAGGAATACGTCGCCTGGAAAGAGCTTGACTCGCAGGTCAGCGGGGCGTACGCCGCTTTGACGCGCTGTCTGCTTTTGCGGGATAATTTCGTTTATTCCGAAGAGCTTGAGGAATGCTTGACAAAAGCCCATGCAGAGGGCAGCTTAGGCGGCAGGGAAGAGCGATTATATGAGTCGATTGCCTGGTATCTCGTATACTCGCACAAGGGAGACAAAAAAAAGATGAGCGAATACCGGGAACACGCTCAAACAATACTGAAAGCGGATGAAAACTTTCTTTATGATTACCTGTTCAAATCGGACACGGCAAAGGATAAGCTGAACATCCCGCAGAAGGTTAAGATATTTGTAAAAGAAATGAACTGACATCCGACGTCTGACGTCTGACAAAACCCCGCCATAAAAAGGACGCCCTGCCCTCCCCTTTTCGGGGAGAGCAGAGCTGCAATAATTCTTATAACAGGATTATGCCTCTCCTTTTGATTTCGCAAAGCAGTCGCTGCAATATACAGGGCGGTCTTCACGGGGCTTAAAGGGTACCGTTGCTTCTCTTCCGCATGCCGCGCAGACTGCCGTGAACATTTCGCGCTCGCCTCTTGCGGCTTGCTTGCGGTTGTCGCGGCATTTCTTGCAGCGTTGGGGTTCGTTTACAAATCCCTTTGCGTCGTAGAACTCTTGCTCTCCGGCTGTAAAAATGAATTCTTCGCCGCATTCCTTGCAGATGAGTGTTCTGTCTTCAAACATTTTTTTACCTCGCTTGACAAATAAAGATATTACCCTCGGACGGATTCGCACCGCCACCTTTGGAAATCAACGCTCTTCTAAAAATTAAGCTAAGAGGGCTTATATTACACAGCGCAACCGTTAAACCGCGCCGTTATAATGCTGTCTGAGTTTTCGCTTCGCACGCTGTAAAGCGTTTTCCGCCGATTTATCGCTGATTTTCAGTATTTTAGCGATATCTGATACTGAAAATCCCGCAATAAACATACCGAATACTTTTTTCTCTTTTTCTGAGAGCGTCTCGGTCAGTATTCCGATAAGCTCTCTGATTTTTTCATTTTCCGAAATGGCGTCAAGAGGATTGCACAGTTCGCAGGCACAGTCGTCAATCACAACGCTCGCCGCAGTTTTCCTGTTAACTCTGCCCGCTATCGTTTTAATCCGATTGTCGATGCATCTTGAAGCGTATGTATCGAAAGCGGCTCCCTTGTCCGGCGAATAAGTCCTGACCGCCGAGAGGAAACCGAGCATCCCCTCCTGGTTCAAATCCTCAATCCCTAAATAGCCTGCCGGATATTTAGCCCTTTTCACTTTCAAAAACCGCCGGGCTAAAAATGCGAGCGCAGTGCTTTCTCCTTTTTGGGCAAGAGCGACAAGCTCCTCGTTGGACATACCGCCGTATTTATGAGAAACCGTGCAGCTTTTCAAAACATTACCTCAATATAATTCTTTTGTGGTTGCATAATAACTTAAAAAAAGCCGTTTGTCAAACATTTTTTAAAATAAATCAAATTATTTGTAAAAGTTGATAACAATTTCCACCGCCAATCACTTTTTTCGCCTTTTTATTATATATACTGTACCAAACGCTATCAAGACCGCCAAGGCGATAAAAAAGACGACTATGACAAGTGTGCTGAACGTGTCGCCGGGGGCGTTTGCCGAGAGAGCGGCGCGAGCCGTGCCCGTATAAGCCGCCGACGCCAAAACCTGAACAGCCGTTATAATGACGCCGCCAAGCATCAGCAGCGCGAGAATTGCCGCTACGACTCTTATTGCTATTTTTTTAGAAATCATAATATATAACTCCTTAAATCCATATACGTACTCATATTCCGAGTATGCGTTTGACATCGCCGGAAATCGCTTCGGCTTTTTCCTCGGCATCCTCCCTGAGCGGCGCCCTTGAAGTAATGTAGACTTTCAGCTTCGGCTCGGTTCCGGACGGGCGGACTGTGATACAGTCGCCGCTTTCAATAATATATTGCAGGACGTCGGACGGCGGCAGACCCGTTGAGCCTTTTACATTTGTTACGCTGTTAAAAACTATGCCTGTTTTATAGTCCCTGACGGCGGTTACTTTATATCCGTTGATTTCTTTAACCGGCGAGACTCTTAAATCGGTCATTATTCTGCCCATCGTTTCCATTCCCGAGGCTCCCTCAAACGCGTAATTGTCAAGCTTGCTGATATAGAAGCCGTATTTTTCGTATACGGAGTTCATAAAATCGTACAGGGAAATCCCCTTTGTCTTATAGTACGCCGCCATCTCGCATATCAGCATAGACGCTATGACGGCGTCCTTATCCCTCGCGTGAGAACCGGACAGATAACCGTAGCTCTCCTCCATCGCAAAAATAAACCGGTGATGCTCATTTTTGCTTTCAAGACTCGTTATATACTCGCCGACATATTTAAATCCCGTCAGTAAATCCACCGTCAAGGCTTTATAATTCCTTGATATCTCGTCTATAAGCGGGGTTGAAACAATCGATTTAATAACAACGGCGTTTTCGGGGAGCGTCCCCTTTTCGCTCATCTGTGAAAGAATATACTCGGCAAGCATGGCGCCCACCTCGTTTCCGCTCATCAGCTTATATTCGCCGTCTTTCAAAACGGCTATGCCGACTCTGTCGCAGTCAGGGTCTGTGGCAAGAAGCATATCCGCCCGAAAGCTTTGCGCGGTTTTCATCGCTTCCTCAAACGACTGGCGTATTTCGGGATTGGGATAAGGGCAGGTGGGAAAATTACCGTCCGGATTTTTCTGGCTCTCAACAACCCTTAGCTCTTTTATACCGATTTTTTTAAGCACCTTGCGAACGGGCTTACTGCCAGCCCCGTTTAATGGCGTATAGATTACTTTAAGACCCGATTTTTCGGGCGCGTCTTTATTTATCCTCTTTGAAAGAACCGCTTCATAATAGCCGTCAAAAACCCAGTCCTCAATAAAATCAACCATATCGTCGGCGAGAGCGTCCTCAAAATCCGCGCGCCGGACTCCCTCAAATATATCCGTGCCGGAAATAAACTCATATGTTTTCCGCGCCGCCTCGTCGGTCATCTGATAACCGCTTTTATCGTAGCACTTTAAGCCGTTGTATTTAGCCGGATTGTGGCTCGCCGTTATTATTATGCCGGAGCTGCATCCGAGCGTTCTTACGGCGTATGACAGCATGGGAGTCGGAACAAGCTCGGGGAAAATATAGACGCGCACGCCGTTGGCTGCAAGGACGCCCGCCGCCTCCTTAGCGAAAAGCTCGGATTTTATGCGCGAATCATACGCTATTGCGACTGAGGGCTCGCCGAATTCCGAGTTGAGGTAATCCGCCAGCCCCTGCGCCGCCTGACCGACCGTATACACGTTCATCCTATTAGTCCCCGCGCCTATGACGCCCCGAAGCCCCGCCGTTCCGAATTCAAGATTGCGGTAGAACATATCGGATATCTCGTCGATGTCTCCCTGTTTTTCGGCAAGCTCTCTTATAAGGTCGCCGTCTCGCACCGCCTTTTCACTCCAAAGCTCATATAATGCGTTGATATCGTTCATATCGGCACTCCCGTTAAAAAAATTAAAGCCCAACCGCCTGCGTCCGGCAAAACGGCTGAGGCTTTTTATGCTTTGTATTTCAGAGGTTTTACACAACCGTAATCTTAACGCTTCATTATAATACCATATTAATCCAATAAACACAATATGGGTCAGCACATTTATTATCGCCTTATTTTACGGCTTAATCCATAAAGTTCGTCCAGATTTTTTTCTCTGGCTCCGGACGCGCAATACCGTTCTCCCCGCCCGCTTTAATACATTTTAACAGCCATGCCATATTGGCGCCGAGCGCCCTCATAACCTGCATTCCTTCAAGGTCCCTTTTCACCTGCTCAGGGTTACTGCCGTGTACCATATTCCAATAACCCGCCGATATAACCGGCATATGATTTATCGTAAAATACTTGTTGAGCCTGTCAAGCGCCGCGGTGGAGCCGGCACGCCGGCAGCTCACGACAGCCGCACCGGGCTTGCCGCGAAAATACGAGGAACCCGCGAAAAAACATCTGTCGAGAACGGCGCACAAAGCTCCCGCCGGAGCCGCGTAATGCACAGGAGAGCCGAAAACAAACCCGTCGGACTGTTTCGCTTTTTCGATAACGGTATTTACAATATCGTCGTCGAACACGCATTTGCCGGCGGACGCACAGCTTCTGCACGCCGTGCAGCCTCGAACAGGCGCGTTGCCGATATGGATAATTTCAAAATCGACGCCGCCGCTTTTCAACGCGCCCGCCAATTCCGTAAGCGCGGTATATGTACATCCTTTTTCATGCGGACTGCCGCTGAGCATAAGAACCTTCATATATATACCCCCTATTTATAAGTCTGATTTGCCTTTAATCAAAAAACTGCGGTAAGTACCGTTTATGCGCTTCTTTCATTTCCTCATAGCAGTCCTTCGCGTTATTAAAGTCACCGACAAGCGGGTGCAGCACAAGGGCGTTCAGCGCCGCGCCGTCGCTTCCCGTCATTCCCGCTTCGAGCGTCAGCTTCTCGTACTCCTTGACAATTCTCATCAGTCCTATTATATGGCGGTTGCCCGATATGTCCGCCGGAATGGGCTTCGCGCCGTCCTTGCCGACCGTAGCGGCGATTTCTATTATATCGTCGCCGTCCATAAAATTCAGCGCGCCCTCGTTTCGGACGTTCACGACGTGGACGTCATTTTTGTCGTTGGCGATACTGTCAATAAGCGAAACGGCGGCAAGCGAATACTTATGACCGCCGCGAAGATCTAAAAGGGCGGGCTTCGTGATGACGCTTTCGTCCGAATACAGCTTCAAAAGATCCTCCTCTATTTCCATACAGACCTCGGCGCGGCTCTCGTCACTGTCTTTAAGGTGGCGCAGCTTTTCATTCCTGTTATAGTAATACTGCAAATAGGAGGACGGTATGCCGCCGGCGGCGCGAAGACAGTCAATATCAAAGCCGTCGTCATGGATATTTGCCATAACCTCGGGCGCGAAGCCCTCCTCAAACAGCTTGTCGAGCTGCTCGATGCCGTTTATCTTTACGGACGTTATCCAGCTTAAATGGTTTAGCCCGAGATAGGTGATATCGGCGTCGGCGCCTGCGGCGGCTTTAACGTCGTCTATCATATTTATCGGCACGTTGCATAGACCTATGCTCTTTACCTTTGTATAATTCTGAATGAATTCGGAGATGATGCCCGAGGGATTTGTGAAATTGATAAGCCACGCTTCGGGGCAGATTTTTTCTGTTTTCGCGCAGATTTCAGCCATCGCCGGAATAGTGCGCAGCGCCTTGAAAAAGCCGCCTATACCCGTGGTTTCCTGCCCTATCAGGTCATATTTCAGCGGTATCGTCTCGTCAAGGTGGCGCGCGGGCAATTTACCCACCCTGATTTGCGTTACGATAAAGTCGGCTCCTTTTAACGCCTCTTCAAGGTCGTCCGTCATAACCACTTCACAGCCTATATTCGCGTTTTTGAGCATCCTGACGCAAAGGCCGCCGACTATGGTGCGCTTTCTCTCATCAATATCCATAAGCGCAAGCCTTTTTAGCTTTAAGCTGCCCGCCGCCTTAATAAATCCGTCTACAAGCTCGGGGCAGTAGGTGCTGCCCGAGCCTATCACGGTTACGTTGATTTCCTTCATATCATTTGTTCCCTTCCTTTTCAAGTATCCAATTGATACAGCCCGTTACAGGTTTGACCGAAAGCTTTATAAAGTTGAATTTTCGTCCGCTTCTTGACGAAACAACCTCTTTTAGCCTGTCAATATACACATCGTTCGGTAGCTTTGTGTGAATAGAGCCGGAAAGCACGACGTTTACGGTTTCCTCGTTAAAAACCATATTGTTCAGATGACCGCATATAAAGTCCGCGCCGCGGTTCGCCATGATTTCGACGACCTCAAGCGCCGCTTCGTCGCTTTTACCCGCTGCGTAAAAGAACGCGTCGATAAAAAGCCTTACATACTTTTCGGTTTCGAGCCCCTGAATTTTGACTATGGACATCAGAAGCCCTTCCCTGTCCGAAACGCCCGTATGCTCTGAAAAATACTCGGTCACAAGGCTCTTTCTCTTTTTCAGGCAAATTTCGTCATACGCTATGCGAAACGCCTGTATCGCAATCCAATGACCGTTCCCCACGTCGCCCGAAAGCTCTGAAAATCCGCCTATTTGAAGCATTTCTCCGTTGCTGTCCACCGAGTTGCAGCAGGTGCCCGTGCCGCAGTTATAGCCTATGCCCGAACCCGCGCCGACGCCGGCTTTTATCACTATGAAGCCGTCGTTATATATAGAGTAATTTTTTAACCCTAAGTCGTTAAGCTCCTCGCTTATCGCTTCAAGCTGATACGGGTGGTCTATACCGGCGAGTCCCATAAGCGACGCATCGATATCGTCAACCGTTATGCCGCCGAGACGGCAGAGCTCGCCTATACCGTCCATAATGACGTTTGCCGCTTCCTCAAACGAGCCGGAAAGCGTCTCGTGGTTGCTGCCCGACCCTTGCGCGGTCGCGATTATGTTCCTATTTTCATCGAAAAGGGCGAATTCGGTTTTTGTCCCGCCGCCGTCGACGCCTATGTAATGCTTCATAGCTCTCCCCTATTCAAAATATTCTTCGCAAACCTCGTCCACACAGTATCTGCCCCTGCGGTACGGTTCCCTGTCAATCCAGTAGCCGTCCGTGAAATCCGGAACGGGAACCGGCGCGCCGCCCATCGCCGCCGATTGCTCCGAAAGGCAGGTTACCGCCATCCACGCCGCCGTGTCGTATGTGTCTATTGGCGTGGCTTCGCCGAGCCGGACGCTCTCGACAAACGCCGAAAGAACGAGATAATCCATACCGCCGTGACCCGCCTTTATCCCCGATGTGGTGTACTCCCTCCAAAGCGGATGCTCATACTTGTCACGCCAGGCTCCGAAATCGTCCCAGCGGTGTCTTTTCTCGGCAAGCCCGTCAAGGTAAATCTTCCCCGCCTCGCCCTCGCCGGTTTCCATATATGTACCCTTCGTGCCCTCTATCATATAATCTCGCGAATAGGGGCGCGGCACACAGCAGTCGTGATTAAGCTGTATCGTTTCGCCGTGAGCGCATTTTATAAGAGTCGTTACAACGTCGCCGCACTCGAAGTTTGTGCCGTGAAGGTCATAATCCTCTCCCCTGTTATCCTTTATCCATTGGTGAAGTCCCCGCGCCTTGGAAGCGACGGCGTTTACCGTTAAAAAGCGGTTTCCCCTATTGATGTTGAGAGCTTTCGAAATAGGTCCGAGCTGATGAGTCGGGTAAAGCTCGCCGTTTCTGTTAATAAAATTGTACAGCCTGCCGTGGATATTCTCTCTGCCCAAAACTATCTCGTCCCTCAAATCGTGGCGGTATCCGCCCTCCATATGCACAAGCTCGCCGAACATACCCTTCTTTATCATATTGAAAAGAGCCATTTCGTTGCGGTCGTAACAGCAGTTTTCAAGCAGCATACAATGCGTGTTTTTTTGTTGCGCAGTTCTGACAAGCTGCCAGCACTCGTCCACGGACGCCGCGCCTCCCACCTCAACCGCCGCGTAAAGACCCTTGCGCATGGCGTCGGTCGCTATTTTCAAGTGGGAAATCCACGTGGTGCATATAACCGCGGCGTCAAGCTCCTCGTTTTCTAAAAGCTCCTTATAATCTAAATAAGAGCGTACCGGATAGTCGCACTCCGGCGCGCTCTCGACGATATCGACGCCCCTGTCTGCCCTCTCGCGAACGAGGTCGCAGACAGCGGGAACCTTAACCCCTTCTATCTGAAGCAAAAGCCCGAGCATACCGGAACCCCTGCCGCTTATACCTATAAAACCTACTTTTATTTCATCCTTCACACATATACCCCCGCTTGCGTTATTATTCTTGAAGTATAGCACATTCAGAAGCCCTTTTCAAACACTTTAACGCATTTTTCAAAATATTATTGCTTTTTCACCCCGCGTATTCTATACTTGTTTTGGGACGGTGATATTATATGAACGCTTTCGGCGAAAGGCTGCGCGCACTCAGAAACGCCGCGGGTTTTACGCAAAGCGCGCTTGGCGATATGCTGGGTAAAAGCGATAGCGCGGTAAGGATGTGGGAGCTCGGCAGAAACGAGCCTGATATGAAAACGCTGACGGCGCTCTCCGCCGTGCTGGGCTGCTCTCTCGAATACCTGATGTGCAGCGACAGCCGCGATGAGATTTTATTGAAATCTCCGAACGACATTCCCATATACCGGCTTAACGATAATTTTTTATCGTCGCCCATAAAGTACATCTCCCTTCCTCACAAATATTTTGACGGCACAAACGAATATTTCGGAGTTCTTTATGCGCGCACCGATATGGCGCCCGTCATAATGCCCGGCGACTGCGTTATCATACGAAAACAGGACTCGGCTTTAGGCGGCAAAACGGTTCTTATAAGAAAAGCGGGCGGAGAGCTTTCTCTTCGTAAGCTGCTGTATCAAAACGGCGGCGTTATATTAAAACCGCTCTCGCTCGAATTCGAGCCGGATTTCTATGCTTCGGAACAGATAGACGGCGCGTTTGAAATCCTCGGAACCGCAGTTGAAATACATAGAACGCTGGAGTAAAACAAAAAGAGTACTAAAAACAGCGGGAAGTCAACGCCTTCCCGCCGTTTTATTTTTTATAGTATGTTACTTGCTCCCAAACTGGCTCGGGTTTCCCGTAAGGATTTCCCAAGCAAACGAAAATCCCGGCACACTGTCAAGCATTTTGAATACCGTATCGCGGAAGAAAGAGAGAATTATACCGAAGTCGAAGAAAAATCCAAGTTCTTTTTCGGGCGCCTCGTCATATTCAAGCACGAACGGCTGAGTATAGAGAATTCCGCCCTCGCCGAATATCTCCGCTCTGACATAAGAGCCTATCTGACCGGAATAATCGTCAAGGTCAATGGTTTCGCCCTCGGCGATAAGGTTGCCGTCGGCTATCCACCTGATAACAAGCGCGTTATCGGCTTCTATCGTGATGGTATCCGCCGCATCGTCAACGATGATATTTGTGACCTGTGGCTGCGGCGTGTCGCTCTGTGCTCTCCATTCGGTTCCCAGCTCAAGACCCGTCGCAAAGCTTATCTGCGCCAGCTCTTTAGAATTCTTTAAGCAGCGGCTGCCGGCGAAGAAGGTTCCCGTTTCAAGGCTCTCGCGTACATTTTCAGCCGTAAGCTCGGGGAGCATATGTATAGACCATCCCGTGTCCACCGCTCCGAGGCTGTGCGCGTCGCTCGAGCCGATGGCAAGTACGTTCCTGCCGTTCGGTATGCAGTTTTGAAGCAGAAGGTCCCACAGCTTCCTGTCGTTCCTCGTTCTGCCGTCGCCCTTGCTGTTGACGTCTATGCCTATGCAGGAGTCATATTTGAGCAAAAGGCTTGTAAACTTATTGACGTAATAGTCATAATCCTCGTTATAGGCAAGCTCAGGGTCGTCCTCCTCCTTGCCGCCCGTGTACTCGCCCGGATGGTTGATAACGCTTACCGCGCCGCCTTCGTGCGCGCCCTTTATGGCTGTTTCATAGTCGCTCGTTCCGCCTATGACCCCGTCGCCGTATGTGCCGAACCACGCGTTGACATGCGCGTTGTTAAACGAAGTCGGGTTCAGCTCAATTCCGTTCGGGATTTGAATCATCGTCTTGCCGTCTGTGCCGGGGGTCGTTATCTCCATATAACGCTCCTCTGTAAGCGGAGTAGGCTTGAATGTGATGTCTTCTGTTTTAACCTTGCTTAAAAGCGACATATACGGAACAGTGTTTACATTCGTCCAGCTGTAGCTAATTACGCCGTGGTCAGTAATGGACAGGAAATTGTAGCCGAGCTCGTAGTGAGCCTCTATCATTTCCGCGAAATCTGTGCTGCCGTCGCTGACGAGGGTGTGGCAGTGCAGATTGCCCTTGTAGGAATTCCAGTTATCCCAATCCACCGTCTCATATGTATTGATTATTGTATAATCAACACCGTCCGGCAGCGCGAATGAAATAACCGAGAAAGAAACAAGCATGGAAACCGCCAAGACAACGCTGACGGTCTTTTTGAATAACGTTTTCATAAATATTCCTCCTGCGGATTATAAAATATTAAACTAATTGTATGGTATTTCCCGCCGTTTGTCAATGCCGAACAGAAAATTGTCGATAATTTTATGGGCGATGTTTTCCGTTTTATGTTTACTTCATTTTATTTTTTTGTTATACTGTTGCCATATTATTATAAAGGAGCTAATTATGAGTAACGTAACAGTTGATTGGACAACCCTTTATTCCTTTGTGGAAGATGCTTTTGTCGGCGTCGGAGTGCCGAGGGAGGACGCGAAAATCTGTGCGGACGTTCTTCTCGAATCGGATAAGAGAGGCATTGAATCGCACGGAGTAAACCGTTTTAAGCCCATTTATATTGACAGGATAAACGCCGGTATTCAAAAGCCTGTTACCGAATTTGAGATAATCAGGGAAACGCCGACTACCGCCGTTGTAGACGGTCATGACGGTATGGGACAGGTAGTAGGCTATAAAGCTATGAATATGGCTGTTGAAAAAGCAAAAAAATACGGAATGGGCATGGTCGCCGCAAGGAACTCCTGCCACTACGGCATCGCCGGATACTACGCCTCAATGGCAATAAACGCTGATATGATAGGCTTTACCGGAACGAATGCACGCCCGTCAATCGCGCCGACTTTCGGCGTTGAGAATATGCTCGGCACAAATCCTCTTACAATAGGGCTTCCCACGGATGAGTCCTTCCCGTTTATTATTGACTGCGCTACCTCGATAACCCAAAGAGGGAAAATAGAGTACTATTCAAGAATAGGCAAAGCCACTCCGGCGGGGATGGTTATCGGAAACGACGGCAAGGCTAAAACGGATACAGACGCCATACTCGTCGAGCTGAACACGGGCGAAGCCGCTCTCGCTCCGCTTGGCGGAATAGGAGAAGAGCTTGCGGGATACAAGGGCTACGGTTACGCTACGGTCGTTGAAATCCTCTCCGCCGCGCTCCAGCAGGGCAATTATATGAAAATGCTTACGGGTATCGGCGAAAACGGCGAGAAGGTACCGTTTCATCTCGGTCATTTCTTCATAGCGATTGACACAAACGCGTTTATGGGAGCCGAGGAATTTAAAAAGACCGCGGGCGATATCTGCCGCGGGCTTCGCGCCTCGAAAAAAGCCCCGGGTCATGACCGCATTTATACCGCGGGCGAAAAAGAGTATGAAGTCTGGATGTCCCGCAAGGACTCCGGCGTTCCGATAAATCCAGCCGTTCAAAAGGAGTTTATCGGCGTGCGCGATAAATTGGGTCTTACACAGTATAAATTCCCGTGGGAATAATATGTTAACCGAGACGGAAAGGCGGTAATAAACAATATGGATTTTCAAAAAGAATCATTAAGACTGCACTACGAGTGGAAAGGCAAAATCGAGGTTGTATCCCGTGCGAGCGTGAGCAACCGCGAGGAGCTGTCTTTGGCTTATACCCCCGGCGTAGCCCAGCCCTGTCTTGAAATACAAAAGGATATCAACAAGTCATACGAGCTGACGAGACGCCACAATCTCGTGCTTGTCGTCACGGACGGCACGGCTGTTTTAGGTCTCGGCGACATCGGACCCGAAGCCGGTATGCCCGTGATGGAAGGCAAATGCGTTTTGTTCAAGGAATTCGCAGGCGTGGACGCTTTTCCTCTTTGTATAAAATCAAAGGACGTCGATGAGATAGTCAACACGGTGGCTCTTATCTCCGGCAGCTTCGGCGGCGTCAATCTTGAAGATATTGCCGCTCCGCGCTGCTTTGAAATTGAAAGGAAGCTCAAGGAGAAAACAGATATTCCGATATTCCACGACGACCAGCACGGCACCGCGATTGTCTGTACGGCGGCTCTTATCAACGCCCTTAAATTTGTCGATAAAAAGCTGTCCGACTGCACAGTGGTATTCAGCGGCGCGGGAGCGGCGGGCGTAGCCATCGCGAAGCTTATAAAAGGTATGGGCGTGGGCGATATCCTGATGTGCGACAGAAAAGGAATTATCTGTGACGGGGACAGCTTGGCTCCCGCGAAACAGGAGATAGCGGACTTCACTAACTTAAAAAAGAAGAGCGGTTCTCTTGCCGACGCTTTGGAGGGAGCCGATATTTTCATAGGAGTTTCCGCCCCGGGTATCGTGACAGAGGATATGGTCCGCTCTATGGCAAAGCGCGCGATAGTGCTTCCGATGTCCAACCCAATTCCCGAAATAATGCCTGACCTCGCGCTTGCCGCAGGCGCGGCTGTCGTCGGCACAGGGAGAAGCGATTTCCCCAACCAAATCAACAACGTTCTCGCGTTCCCCGGCGTATTCAGAGGCGCGCTTGACGTGCGCGCAAGCGACATTAACAACGAAATGAAGCTTGCCGCCGCCTACGCTATCGCGTCTTTGGTGAGCGACGAAGAGCTTTCCGCCGATTATATCATTCCGAAGGCTTTTGACAAGAGAGTCGGCGCGGCGGTCGCCGAAGCCGTCGCGCAAGCCGCGAGGGACAGCAAGGTAGCCAGAATATAACGCAAAAAAATTTCCGCGGGTTTTTAAGCCCGCGGTCTTTTTCTTTTTATTCAGGCTTTTTTCTTCGCCGCTTTTCTTTCTTTTACCTTCTTTACGATAAGAGGCACGAGCTTCGTGACAAAGAAGTAAGCCGCCACGCCGTAAATAACGCCCATTGCAAGACCCGCTAAAACATCCGTGGCGTAATGTACATGCACATAAATTCTTGAACACGCTATCAAAAACGCCAAAACAATTGCCGGAATACCAATTCGCTTTTTGCTTCCCAAAAGCATTGGAACGGCCGCCGCGAACGAGGAGGAGGTGTGTCCCGACGGGAAAGAAAGACTGCTCGGTTTTTCAACAAGCTCCGGGAAGATGAAATCAGCCGGCCATCCGTCGAAATTAAACGGCCTGACTCTCTCAAAAATCGGCTTGAAAACTCCGTCTGTAAAAA
>CAZQXZ010000024.1:0-17755 GCA_964597515.1 uncultured Eubacteriales bacterium
TTGATGATACATATAAGCAAAATCCTGATGATAGTTATATATATGATAAAGATGCGAAAACCTTTACATTAAAATACACTCAGGATAAGGTTTACGACGCGCCTACCGTCATCTATTCCCCGTATAAGTGTATGGGCGTCGAAACCGACGGGAAATATGAAATCAAGCCGCTCGGAAACTCGTATGAGATTGTAATAAATACAAAAAAAGGCAAACATACGGTGAAGCTTGCTTTCTAAATAAATTTTACAAAGGATGTATTGTATGCCTATTACCGAATTTCTCGAAGCAAACGCAAAGCTTTACAAAAACGATGTCAGCCTTGTCGAGTTAAACCCCGCTCTTCCCGATAAAAATCTCGTTACCTGGAAGGAGTTCTCTCTCATTGAGACAGGCGGCTATGATAAAAGAAGAAGCGAGCTTACCTGGGGGGATTTTGACAAGAGAGCCAACCGTTTTGCCAATCTGCTTCTTTCAAGAGGGATAAAAAAGGGCGACAAAGTCGCCATACTGCTTATGAACTGCCTTGAATGGCTCCCCATATATTTCGGTATACTCAAAGCGGGCGCCCTTGCGGTGCCGTTGAATTTCCGCTATACGTCCGAGGAAATAACGTACTGCCTCAAGCTGTCCAATTCCTGCTCTCTCGTCTTCGGACCTGAGTTTACCGGAAGAATTGAGGAAATATACGGTAAAATCGCCGATATTAAGCCTCTGCTGTACGTTGGCGAGGACTGCCCCTCCTTTGCGGAGGGCTATGATAAGCTCGTCACCTACTGCTCGTCAAAAACCCCTGAAATCTCTATATCCGACGGGGACGACGCCGCCATATACTTTTCCTCGGGTACCACAGGCTTCCCCAAGGCTATCCTGCACGCGCACAGCAGTCTTATGCACGCATGCAAAACGGAGCAGGCGCACCATTTGCAGACGAAGGACGACACATTCCTTTGTATCCCTCCCCTGTATCACACGGGCGCGAAGATGCACTGGTTCGGCAACCTTATAAGCGGCGGCAGGGCTGTAATACTGAAAGGCACGAAGCCCGAATGGATTTTAAGAGCGGTCTCCGAGGAAAAATGCACAATCGTCTGGCTGCTCGTGCCATGGGCGCAGGATATACTTGACTGTATAGAGAGGGGCGGCGTATCGCCCGATGATTTTCAACTGTCGCAATGGCGGCTTATGCATATAGGGGCGCAGCCCGTTCCGCAGAGCCTTATAAAGAGATGGCTCGAAGTCTTCCCAAACCATCAATACGACACGAATTACGGTCTTAGCGAATCGACGGGTCCCGGCTGTGTCCATCTCGGGATAGAGAATATACACAAGGTAGGCTCGATAGGCAAGGCGGGCTACGGCTGGGAAACGAAGATTGTAGACGAGAAAAGAAACGCCGTAAAGCGCGGCGAAGTCGGCGAGCTTGCCGTAAAGGGTCCCGCGGTAATGAAGTGTTACTATAATGACGAAAAGGCTACTGACGACGTGCTGTCGGACGGCTGGCTTTTCACCGGCGATATGGCAAAAGAGGATGAGGACGGCTTCATATATCTTGTGGACAGAAAAAAGGACGTTATCATTACGGGCGGGGAAAACATTTACCCTGTTCAGATAGAGGATTTTCTGCGCAAGCACGGCGCCGTAAAGGATTGCGCCGTAATCGGTCTTCCGGACAAGCGGCTCGGCGAAGTAACCGCCGCCGTCATTGAGGTAAAGGAAGGTTTTAGCCTCAGCGAAGAGCAGGTAAACGAATTCTGCCTTGACCTCCCGCGCTATAAAAGACCGCGCGTCGTCATTTTCGCGGACGTGCCGAGAAATCCGACCGGCAAGATAGAGAAGCCCAAACTGCGTAAAATCTACCGCGGCGACGGTTTAGTCGCCCAACAGGTTTCAAATTAGAGCGTGTTCACACTATCTGAGATGTTCAGATTTTGAGCGGATTTTGCGTAAGACAAGGCGCAAATTTGCGGGAATACTCTGCGTATTCCAAAAATTTGCAACGCGGGATTGCGTGAAATCCGCCAATAGATGAGCGTTGAACGGTAGTGTGAACACGCTCTTGAAAGGAATTAATGTTAAATGAAAGAACTGCTGCTCGGAAACGAGGCAATCGCGCGAGGCTTATATGAGGCGGGATGCAAGGTTATTTCAAGCTATCCGGGAACTCCGAGTACCGAGATAACCGAAGCCGCCGCGAAATACAAGGAAATATACAGCGAGTGGGCGCCCAATGAAAAAGTCGCCGCCGAGGTGGCTATCGGCGCTTCCTTCGCGGGCGCGAGGGCGTTTTGCGCGATGAAACACGTCGGGCTGAACGTTGCCGCCGACCCGCTTTATACGGTATCTTACACAGGCGTAAACGGAGGGCTTGTATTCGGAGTCGCGGACGACCCCGGTATGCACTCCTCCCAGAATGAGCAGGATACCCGCCGCCATGCCGCCGGCGCCAAGGTACCCGTTCTCGAACCCTCAAACTCGCGGGAGGCTTTGGATTTTACGAAGCTTGCTTTTGAAATTTCCGAAGAATATGATACTCCCGTTATACTCAGACTGTCTACGAGAGTATCCCATTCAAGAAGCATTGTTAAGCTGTCAGACCGCGAGAACCGTGAAAACAAAAAGTATGAGAAAAATCCCGCAAAATACGTAATGATGCCCGCTATGGCCAAACGAAGGCGCGTTCTCGTCGAACAGCGCCAAGAGAAGCTCACGCAGCTTGGTGAAACGGCGGATTTCAACAGAACAGAAATGGCTGATACGGAAATCGGCGTCATAACCTCGGGCATCTCGTACGAATATGTCAAGGAGGCGCTCAAAGACAGGGCGAGCGTATTAAAGCTCGGTATGACCAATCCCCTGCCCGTACAGCTTATTAAGGATTTCGCCGCAAAGGTCAGCAAGCTGTACGTCGTCGAGGAGCTTGACGATATTATAGAGGCGCACTGTGAAAGACTCGGCGTCAAGGTTATCGGAAAAGAAGTTTTCCCGATGTACGGCGAGTATTCGCAGACGCTTATCAAAAAAGCCGTACTCGGCGAGGAAAACGAAAGCGCGTGCGCTCCCGTTTCGGATATCCCGCCGCGCCCTCCCGTGCTCTGCCCCGGATGCCCCCACAGGGCTTTGTATTATACGCTTGGCAGGGAAAAGGTTTTTGTCAGCGGCGACATAGGCTGCTATACGCTCGGCGCGCTCGCTCCGCTAAACGGAGTCGATACATGCGTGTGTATGGGAACCTCTATTGGCGCGCTTCACGGTTACAACAAGGCTAACGGAGACACGACGGCGTCAAAGGCTGTCGCGATTATCGGAGACTCCACCTTCATACACTCCGGCATTACGGGGCTTATAAATATCGCGTATAATAAGGGCGTGTCCACCGTCATCGTCGCCGACAACAGCATTACGGGAATGACGGGTCATCAGCAAAACCCCACGACGGGACGCACTCTCGCGGGCGACCCGACAACGGTTGTAGACCTTGAGGCGCTCGCGAGGGCTGTAGGTATTAAAAGCGTGCGCGTTATCGACCCCAACGACCTTGCCGAAAGCCGCAGGGTCATTCACGAGGAGCTGAACAAAAACGAGCCTTCCCTCGTTATCAGCCGCAGACCGTGCGCATTGTTAAAATACGTCAAGCACAGTCCGCCAATTATACCCGATACGGACAAATGCGTCGGCTGCAGGGCTTGTATGAAAATAGGCTGCCCCGCCATAAGCGTGGATAAGAAGGTAAGTATCGACGAAACGCTCTGCGTCGGATGCGGCGTATGCTCGCAGCTGTGCAAATACGGAGCTTTGGGGGAGGGTGCGGCACAATGAAGGATTTAAGCATTATGATTGTCGGCGTCGGCGGTCAGGGCAGTCTGCTTGCGAGCAAGCTTTTGGGCAGGCTCTTTATCGACGCCGGACTCGACGTCAAGGTTTCAGAGGTTCACGGAATGGCGCAGCGCGGCGGTTCTGTCGTTACATATGTCAAATGCGGCGAAAAGGTCTATTCGCCCGTTATCGGACTTGGCGAGTCCGATATCATCATCTCCTTCGAGCTGCTTGAAGCCGCGCGCTGGCTCCCCTACCTTAAAAAAGGCGGGACGGTTATAACGAATACTCAAAGAATTATGCCGATGCCCGTAGTAACCGGTCAGGCGGCATATCCCGCCGAAATTCCCGAAAAACTTAAAGAAAGCGGAATAAACCTTGTTACGGCGGACGCGCTCTCGCTTGCGCTTACCGCGGGAAGCGACAAAGCGGTAAACACCGTTTTACTCGGCGTTACCGCGAAATTTATCGATATTCCGAAAAAGAACTGGCTTGACGCCGTAAAGAACACCGTTCCCCAAAAATTCCTCGATTTGAACCTTAGGGCGTTCGAGCTTGGTTTTAATCTATAATTCGTACGTCTGCGCGTCCTCGCAAATAACGACATTGCCGCCAAAGCCGTTTTGGGCGTCGAGCAGCGCCGCCTGTCTATCCTCCAAAACATTCCTGCCGTTATGTATGAAAAAGAGGTTCTTTACCTCTTTTTTTTCTTGCGTCACAAGGCGCACTATATCTCCGGAGTCGTGATGCCCCGTCTCCATAAGGAAATAATCAACCTCGCCGTCAAGAAGCTTTGCAACCTCTAAAAGAGTTGTGTCGCCCGAAAATATTATCCTTTTTCCCTCGGCGGTTATTTCATAAGAGAAGGAGCGCCACGGCTCGCCCTCCTTTTTCTCCATATGGCTGTTATGATGCGCCGTAACCGAAAAATCGTCGTAAGGGCTTGTGTACAGCGCGCCGTCCGTGACCCGGCGCGGCTCAAACGAAAAATCGCACTTAAAATCGCCCTCGGTGTTTTTAAGGACCTGCATAATCCCCTCGAATGTCGATAGATTAGGTATAAATACCTCCATTATATTGCTATCGGGAAGTCGGTTTTTTACATACCTTAACTTTCTGATATTCCACATCAAATTCCCGAGTCCTCCGATATGGTCCATATGTGTGTGCGAAATAAATACGCTTCGTATTTTAAGCAGGTCAACCCCCATCAGATGAGCCGTGTACGAGCTTGTCTCTCCCGCGTCAAACCAGTATATCCCGTTTTTCATTTCAATCGCAAAGCTAAGGTGATGCCTTCCCCTGACAGGCTCGGTTCCCGAGCACGTTCCGAACGCGTGCAGCTTCATAAATTGCTCCCCTTGACCACCATATTTTGTGGTCTTCTTTTTTATTCTTAAAATAACATACCCTATTTTGTGTAATTAGTCAATAATCGTGTTGTTTTTTTTGTTATTTTGACAATAGAATATACGGATAAACTATGGTAAAATACTTACAGTAAAAAAGGAGGATTGCTTTGAAGCTTGCCGGACTGCAAAAATTATCTCTTTTAGATTACCCCGGGAAAACGTGCTGTACGGTTTTTACGTTCGGTTGTGATTTTCGGTGCCCGTTTTGCCACAACGGTTCCCTGGTTCTCGGTTCAGAGGCTTCGGGGCTTACTGAGGATGAGTTCTTTTCATATTTAAGACAAAGAAAGAATATGTTGGACGGAGTCTGCGTAACGGGCGGCGAACCGCTTCTCCAAGACGGCATAGGGCGTTTTTTAGCGGATATAAAGGCTTTGGGCTATCTCGTTAAGCTTGATACAAACGGCTCTTTTCCCGAAAGATTGAAGGAGCTTGTAAAAAAAGGTCTTACAGACTATGTAGCGATGGATATTAAATCCTCCGAAAAAGGGTATCTTAAAGCCATAGGTCTTTCTGATTTTGAGTATTCAAAAATAGAGCGGAGCATAGATTTTTTAATGGAGGGAAATGTCCCTTATGAATTCCGAACCACCGCTATAAGGGAGCTGCACTGCGACAGTGATTTTTTAAGCATTGCCGAGCGTATACGGGGCGCCGCGCGCTACTCTCTGCAAAGCTTTGTAAATTCGGACGATGTGATAGATAAAAGCCTCAGCGCGTTTACCCGCTCCGATATGGAAAGGATAGCTTCATACTTTTATGATAAAGTGAAGGAAGTGATTATCAAATAACAACATATAGTGCATTTTCGCAATTATATTAATATTTTTATCAATATATTGTGTTTTTGCTATTGACAATATGAAAAGACTGATATATAATGCACTTCACACGGCAACACAACATAATTTTGAGAGGAAATTCCGACATGTATCAAGTAGTAAAAAGAGACGGAGCGCTGGTTGAGTTTGACATAGCAAAAATCGGCGCTGCTATCCAGAAGGCTTTTGAAGCCTTAAACAAAAATTACAATCAAAACATCATTGACCTTTTGGCGTTAAAGGTCACGGCCGACTATGAATCGAAGGTCGGGGACGGCAAGGTGTCCGTCGAGGACATACAGGACAGCGTCGAGGCCGTACTCGTGCAGGCGGGCTACGGCGACGTCGCGAAATGCTACATTCTGTACAGGAAAAACAGAGAAAAAATCCGTAATATGAAATCCACAATACTCGACTACAAGGATATTGTGGACAGCTACGTCAAGGTGACGGACTGGCGGGTTAAAGAAAACTCTACCGTCACCTACTCTGTCGGCGGCCTTATTTTAAGCAACTCGGGCGCGATTACCGCCAACTACTGGCTCTCTGAAATATATGACGAGGAGGTGGCGAGCGCCCACAGAAACGCCGATATGCACATACACGACCTTTCTATGCTCACCGGCTACTGCGCGGGCTGGTCGCTGCGCCAGCTTATTGAGGAGGGGCTCGGCGGGATTTCCGGAAAGATTACGTCCTCCCCCGCAAGCCATCTCGCGACGCTTTGCAACCAGATGGTCAATTTCCTCGGAATTATGCAGAACGAGTGGGCGGGCGCGCAGGCGTTTTCCTCGTTTGACACATATTTGGCACCGTTTGTAAAGGCGGATAATTTAAGCTACGGCGCGGTGAAAAAGAGCATCGAGTCCTTTGTTTTCGGCGTCAACACGCCGAGCCGGTGGGGCACGCAGGCGCCGTTTTCAAACATCACTCTTGACTGGACTGTTCCCGCCGACCTCGCCGAGCAAAACTGCATCGTCGGCGGCAAGGAAACGGACTTTAAGTATAAGGACTGCAAAGCCGAAATGGATATGGTAAACAAAGCGTTTATCGAGATTATGATTGAGGGCGACGCCAACGGCAGAGGCTTCCAGTACCCTATCCCCACCTACTCTATCACACGCGATTTTGACTGGTCTGAAACCGAAAATAACAGGCTGCTGTTCGAGATGACCTCCAAATACGGCACGCCGTATTTCTCGAACTACATCAACAGCGATATGGAGCCCAACGACGTCAGGAGCATGTGCTGCAGACTCCGCCTTGATTTAAGAGAGCTTCGCAAGAAGTCGGGCGGGTTCTTCGGCAGCGGCGAAAGCACGGGTTCAATAGGCGTGGTCACTCTGAATATTCCGAAAATCGCGTATTTAGCGGAGGACGAAAAGGATTTTTACCGCAGACTCGACAAAATGATGGACATTGCCGCCCGCTCTCTCAAAACAAAAAGAACCATTATCACCAAGCTGCTTGAGGAGGGACTCTATCCTTATACAAGAAGATACCTCGGCTCTTTCAGCAATCATTTTTCGACGATAGGACTCATAGGCATTAATGAAGCCGCTCTCAACGCCAAATGGCTCCGGCTTGACCTCACTCACCGCGAGGCTCAGCAGTTTGCCAAGGACGTATTAAATCATATGCGCGAGCGCCTTGCGGATTATCAGGAGCAGTACGGCGATCTTTACAATTTAGAAGCCACTCCCGCCGAGTCCACGACATACCGCCTTGCCAAACATGATATTGCCAAATATCCGGACATTATAACGGCGAACGAAAAGAACGGCAATCCGTATTACACAAACAGCTCCCACCTGCCCGTCGGCTATACGGACGATATTTTCACAGCTCTCGACATTCAGGATGGGCTTCAGACCCTCTACACCTCCGGCACGGTATTCCACACCTTTATAGGTGAAAAGCTTCCCGATTGGAAAGCCGCCGCAAGGCTCGTCAAATCTATCGCCGAAAACTACAAAATCCCTTACTACACGATTTCTCCGACCTATTCGGTATGCCAGAACCACGGCTATATCACAGGCGAGGTTCATATATGCCCAGAGTGCGGCGGCAAGAATGAGGTTTACAGCCGCATTACCGGCTATTACCGCCCCGTACAAAACTGGAACGAGGGCAAGGCGCAGGAGTTCAAGGAGAGAAAGCTTTACGACGTCGCGGTCACAGAGCTTAAAAAGGAGCAGCAAAAAAACGAAAAAGAAGGATGTCCTTTGTCAAAGCAGATTCTTCTCTTCACTGCCAAAACCTGTCCCAACTGTAAAATCGCGAAATCCATTCTCGACGGTCACGGCCTCTCTTACACGGTTGTAGACGCGGACGAAAACGCCGAGCTTACGAGAAAATTCAATATAAGGCAGGCTCCGACGCTCGTCGTAATCGACGGCGGCGCCGCAATGCGCTATACAAGCGCGGCGAATATACGGGAGTATGCTGAAAGTCAGGGGTAATTTATGTTATACGATATTATTATCATAGGCGCGGGCTGCGCGGGACTTACCGCCGCGCTCTACGCCTCGCGCGCGGGCAAAAGCGTTCTTATTTTTGAAGCGGAAGCTATCGGCGGGCAAATCAGCTCGTCGCCGAAGGTTGAAAACTTCCCTTCTATAAAGCAGATTAGCGGAGCTGAGTTTTCTGATAACCTTTTTGCGCAGGCGGCCTCTTTCGGAGCAAAGTTTTTGCCCGAGAAGGTCATTGCCGTCACGGACGGCGAAATTAAAACAGTCGCCACCGGCTCCGGAAAATACGAATGCAGCCGTCTGATTATCGCAACGGGCGTCAAGCACAAAAAGCTCGGTCTCCCGAACGAGTCCGGTTTTGAGGGCAGAGGCATATCCTACTGCGCCGTATGCGACGGGATGTTTTTCAAAGACGGCACGGTCGCCGTGGCGGGCGGAGGCGACGCCGCCCTCGTCAACGCGCTGTATCTCGCGAATATCTGTAAAAAAGTCTATCTAATCCACAGGAGAAATGAGTTTCGCGCGGAAAGCTTTAAGGTGAACGAGATAAAAAGCAAGCCGAACGTCGAGTTTGTCCTTTCGTCAAACATTATCGCGCTTGAAGGCGGTGATTTCCTCGAATTCGTAACGACAGAGGACGTCAATACAAATGAAAAAAGGAAAATCGGGCTTGACGGGCTTTTCATTTCCGTGGGCTACGCGCCCGATAACGAAATATTCAGGGGGCTTGTAACTATGGACGGCGCCGGCTATATCGTCGCCGGCGAGGACTGCAAAACGAATGTCGAAGGGATTTACGCCGCGGGCGACTGCCGGACAAAATCGGTAAGGCAGCTGACAACGGCCGCGGCCGACGGCGCCGTAGCGGCGTCATAATAATAATATCGGAGGGATACTTTATGGATTTCTCGCTTGCTCCAAGACAACAAATTGCTCTTACCCGCCTTATCGCCACATTTCTCACCCTTTTAATGTCCCTTAGCGCGCTGAATTTTGACGGCATTGGCGACGGACTTTATGCCGCGAGTGAATATTTAGGGGTAATTCTTTTGGATACAGCAGTTACGCCGCGCGGGCAGGCGCTCGACCTGTCCTCTTATGAAACCGTGTTTTTTGACGACTTTGACGGCGACACCCTTGATACCTCCGTATGGGAACACAGGGCGGAAGGCGTGCGCAGCGGAGGTTTTATTAACCGAAGCCAGGTGCGCGTTGAGAACGGCAACCTTATCTTAAAAGCGCAGCATTACGGCGCGGACGACCCGAACGCCGTCTACGGCGAGGGCTGGTACTCCGGTATGATTCGCACAATAGAGGAATACACCTACGGCTATTTCGAGATACGCTGTATATGCAGCAAAGACGGCGGTTTCTGGAGCGCGTTCTGGCTTAACTCCGCCGGAATGGCGAGCAAGGAGCTGTCGCAGGGAGGCGTCGGCGGCGCGGAGCTTGATATTTTTGAAGCGTTCAACTATGACGAGCCGCTGTACTCCAATTCCGTTTCTCTGAATATTCATGTGGACGGTTATAGGGAAACGCGTTCGCTGCATCTCGGCAGCTATAAGGCGGACGACATCTATAACCGGTACAACACCTACGGTCTGGAGTGGACTCCCGAGGAATACATTTTTTATATCAACGGCGTTGAGTGTGTGCGCTCATCCTTTGCGGACGGCGTTTCACAGGCGGACGAATACGCTATTATCTCGCTTGAACTGCCGAAGGAGTTTTCAAAAGAACCGGGATTTGAAACGGAATTTATTATAGACTATGTTAAAATAATGCAAAAGCCGACTTGATTATGGAGTGATAATTTTGGCAGAATACAAGCCATTTAGGGCATTGCGCCCAACGCCGGAGCTTTCCTCTAAGGTTGCCGCCCTGCCTTATGATGTGATGAGCAGCGGCGAAGCGCGGGAAACGGTTAAAGGGAACCCCTATTCCTTTCTTCATATAGACAAAGCTGAAATAGACCTGCCCGCCGACACTTATATTTACGACGCGGCTGTCTACGGGAAAGCGAAAGAGAACCTTCTGCATCTTTCGGAAAAAGGCGTTCTAATACAAGAGAGCGAGCCGATGTTTTACATATATCGGCAAGTTATGAACGGCAGAAGTCAAACAGGTCTCGCAGGCTGTGCCGCGGTTAACGACTATATAGACGGTACGATAAAAAAGCACGAATTCACAAGGGCGGATAAGGAGGCAGACCGTATCCGCCATGTGGATATTTGTGACGCTAACACCGGTCCGATTTTTCTCTGTTATCGCAAAAGGGACGAAATAAATGAAATAATTGAGGACTGGAAGCTTAAAAACGAGCCTGTTTATGACTTTGTTTTTGGCGGCGTCGCTCAAACGGTTTGGGTCGTTGATAATCCGCAGACCTGTAATTTTCTGTCCGATGAGTTTTCAAAGGTCAACTCCTTTTATATAGCCGACGGTCATCACCGCTGCGCCTCCGCCGTAAATGTCGCGAAAATGAGGCGCGAGCAGTATCCGGACTATACCGGAAAAGAGGAATTCAATTTTTTCCTTTCTGTCCTCTTTCCGGCGGATGAACTCGCCATTATGGACTATAACCGCGTTATTGCGGACTTAAACGATTTAAGCGACGCTGAATTTATTGAAAAGGTTAACGAAAATTTCAAGGTTCTCCCCTATATCGGCGAGGGCTGCTATAAGCCCGAAAAAAAGCACGCGTTCGGTATGTACCTGTCGGGCAAATGGTACGCGCTTGAAGCAAAGGCGGGCACGTTTGACGGGGACGACCCGGTACGGCGGCTCGATGTCTCCATATTACAGGATAACCTCATATCCCCCATTTTAGGCATAGACGACCCGAGGACGGACAAACGCATCGACTTCGTCGGCGGAATACGCGGGCTTTCTGAGCTTGAAAAACGCGTAAACAGCGATATGCGCGTCGCCTTTTCAATGTATCCGGCAACGCTTGACGACCTTATGGCGATAGCGGACGCGGGAGAGGTTATGCCGCCTAAATCCACCTGGTTCGAGCCTAAGCTTTTAAGCGGATTATTTATCCACAAGCTAAGCGAATGACAAAAAACAGCGGGCAAGCCGCTGTTTTTTATATAATCTCTTTTACCACGATACCTCGTCAGGGTGGCTGCCCATTCTTGAAATTCCCTCTATATTATCAATCGCGCTCATATCTTCATCCGTAACGCAAAAATCAAATACTTTTGCGTTCTCTTTTATTCTGCTTTCTGTTACGGATTTCGGAAGCGGCAAAACGCCTTTTTGCAGCGCGAAGCGAATACACAGCTGCGCCGCGGATTTATTGTACTTTTGAGCAATCTCTATAAGCTCTTTATTATTCAACAGCCGCCCCGTGCCCAAAGGACTGTAAGCCTCTACAAGAATGGTGTTTTCTGTACACAACCGGACGGTATCCTCCTGCGTATACCCCGGGTGAAACTCAATTTGATTAACGGCGGGTACCGCGTCTGTGTTTTTTAACAGCTTTTGAAGGTGAGAAACAAGAAAATTGCTGACGCCTATCGCCTTCGCCCTGCCGCTTTCCAAAATTTTCTCTAACGCTTTGTAAGTATCCGCGTTTATTTCGTCGCAATTTTTAAACTGTTTCAGGTTTGCCGGCCAGTGGATTAAATACAGGTCTACATAATCAAGTCCGAGCAGCGAAAGGGAGTTCTCAAACGCTTTTAGCGTTTTATCATATCCTCTGTCCGCATTCCAAAGCTTTGTGGTAACAAATAATTCGTCACGCTTTATACCCGCGCGTCTTATCCCCTCTCCCACGCCTTTTTCATTCCTATAAACGGCCGCCGTGTCTATATGACGGTACCCGTTTTCTATCGCCGCCTCCGTTGAGCTTGCGGCAACCTCTCCATCGGGAGTCTGCCATGTCCCAAAGCCCACGCAAGGAATTTTAAGACCGTTATTTAATACAAAAGCATCCGAAAGTCCTTTCATTACGACACTCCTTTTTCTTTATAGTATCATATAGGTAAATTTTAGGCAAGGAAAAAATTAAACGCAAAACCCGAAACGCCTGCAACCGCGTTTCGGATTTATTTTCACGGAAATTATTCAAATGATACGGACTCTAATATTTTTATCATATCTTTCTCCGACTTATCCCCGTCGTAGCTCCAAAGCGCAAATGTCCATAAATAGTCGCCGTGTTCAATCTCGGTCTGATACATCAGCGTGTCAACTTCGCCTATGAGATAGACAATCGCATCAAAGCTCTCGGATTTTATTCTGTAATATCCGGCGCAAAGCGGAGTTTCTATGCTTCCGAGCATAGCGGTATAGAACGCATCCCTAAGCTTAAACACGCTTGAAAAAACCGAAATGCCCTGTGCGTCGTAATTAACAGTATGCCAGATTAAATCAGCACGGTTTTCAAGTCCCTGCCTTTCCATATACCTTTCTATCCTTTT
Organism: uncultured Eubacteriales bacterium; assembly: GCA_964597515.1. GTDB lineage: Bacteria > Bacillota > Clostridia > Oscillospirales > Acutalibacteraceae > DTU089. The sequence continues at coordinate 12,951 of CAZQXZ010000024.1, forward strand.
TTCTGTCATAAACGGAAGAGCTTGTGCCAATTTTGTTATCATACCGCCGGCATAGGTATTGTTGAGCGCCAGCCTGTTTTTACCGTTTTCGATATAAGCTTTTTTGTTCTGCCCCGAAGCTTCTTCATTTTCTTTTAATCCTTCGGGAATACTGTACCGAATGCCGTTCAGACTTATGCTTCCCTTGGAGGTGTTTGTAATATTAACCACATCATGAACAGTTATACCGCTATACTCCGTAAAGCTTGTTTTTATAAAGAAAACAGCGGCGCCTTTAAGCCCGAACCATACGAAGATAAGAGCTATCGCCACGGCCGCCGACAATCCTATCTTAAAAGATTTCGATTTTTCCTTCTTAATCCTCTTTTTAATATTTTTTATTGCTTCGCCTTCCCCTGCCGAGAGCGGTTTTATCAGCTCGGATTTCATAGCTGATAACTCACTGTTACATATGGGACATTCCTTGAGATGTTCCTCTACCATCTTGCCGCTCGGCTCTGAACAAATCCCCTCCGCATAAAGCGGCATAAGGTCTTTGATTACCGCACAGTCGTATTTCACGGTTATTCCTCCTTAATTATTTCGACTATTTTTTGCTTTGCCCTGTAAAAAGTCACCCTCGCCCAGCTTTCGGATTTTCCGAAAACGTCCGCTATGTACGAGTATTCGAGTCCTCCCAAGACCCGCATATAGAAAACGTCGCTGTACGGGCTGCCAATCTCGCGCAGTGCTTTGAGTATCGTTTTTGATATCGCGGAAGTTTCGGCCGCTTCCTCTATGCCGCCGGAAGCGATATGGTCTTTGTAATCTTCAAGCGGTACGGTCTTTTTCTTTCGCAGAAACGAAAGATAGGTGTTTTTGGCGATCTGGCAAAGCCATACGTCAATTTTACACTCTCCCCTGAACTTGTCGATATTCTTAAACGCTTTGAAAAAGGTCTCCTGTGTGATATCGTCGGCAAGGGCGCTGTCCAGGCAAAGCGAGTAGGCATACGCGCGGACATTCTTAAAGTATTTGTTATAGATTTGCTCTATATCGAAATCCGTCACATTTTCGCCTCCTCTGACTGTAAGACGCGCAAACGCCTTTTTTGTTACAAAACATTTCCTAAACACATTATATTACCCCTAAAAATAAAGCGCAACAATATTTTCTGATTGCCAAAAAGCGCGGTCGGTGATATATTATATTTAAAGTTTTTAATGCTTTTCTAATTTTTGAGCGTTATTCTTTTTGAGACGGGACGTGTTTTTTTGCGAATACTAATAGCCGAGGATGAGCGTGACCTGAACAGGATTATAAAGGAATACCTTGAGGACGAGGGCTACAGCGTGGACGCCTGCTTTGACGGCGAACAGGCAGAGGACTTTCTGCTGTGCGCGGATTACGACGCGCTTGTGCTCGATATCCAGATGCCCAAAAAAAGCGGCGTCGAGCTTTTGCGCTCTTTGCGCGCCAAAGGCAACCTGACTCCCGTTTTATTTCTTACGGCGCGCGATACGGTTGAGGATAAAATATCGGGGCTTGACAGCGGGGCGGATTACTATCTGACAAAGCCGTTCAATTTTGACGAGCTTGGCGCCGTCATACGCGCTATCGCGAGAAAATACGGCGCAAATAAAACAACCGTCTATACAGTTTCCGACCTTACCGTCGACACGGCTGCCAAAACCGTAAAAAGGGCGGGAAAAGATATTTCGCTTTCCGCGAAGGAATTCTCGCTTCTTGAATATATGATACGAAACCAAGGCGTCGCCCTTACACGCGATATGATAGAAAACAACTGCTGGAATTACGATTACGAGGGCGGCTCCAATGTCGTAGACGTTTATGTCAGCTACATTCGTAAAAAAATCGACTCGGGATTTGACAAAAAGCTTATTCACACGTTATGGGGAACGGGCTGGATATTCAAGGAGGAAAGCTGATGTCGGGAAAATTGCGCGTAACGCTCTGGATAACGCTTATGATGGTAATCCTTTCAGCCGCGGCTTTAACCTTTATTCTTATTGTAAACTCCGCCGCCATAACGGAACACCCAAAGGGCAGGCTGGTAAAAGTCGTAGCGGACAATGTCCGCGACTCCGACGCCCTGAGCGGAGTTCTTGACGAGGAGGATATAGACCTCTATGAAGGCGGCGTCTTTACGTCCTGCTATAACGAGGACGGCGCGCTTCTTTTGGGCGCTTCACCCGAGAAGCTTCAGTCTTTGTTTCAAAACGGAGCGGTACAAACCGAAAAAGTCGGAGAAACCGAATACTACATATACGACATATACGCAGGGGGCGTCTGGTTTCGCGGAGTGATTGACGCCGCGGACGAGTCCGGGCTTATGAGTACTATACTGATACTGACGCTTACCCTTCTCCCGGCTCTTATCATATTTGCCGCCGCAGGAGGCTATATTATCGCAAGGGGCGCGTTTCTTCCGATTGAGAAGCTGACCGCAGCCGCCGAGGCGATTTCCGACGGGAACGACCTCTCAAAAAGGCTTGCCTTAAAGCGCGGCACAAAGGAAATGAAAAAGCTCGCAAAAACCTTTGACGGTATGTTCGCAAGGCTCGAAAAATCCTTTGAAGCCCAAAAGCAATTTACATCGGACGCTTCCCACGAAATCAGGACGCCTGTTTCCGTAATCCTTGCCGAGTGCGCCAGAGCAAAAAGAAAAACCGAAACAAAAGAGGATTTCGACAAATCCGTTTCGGTCATTGAGCGAAACGCGCTGCATATATCGCAGATGACCTCGGAGCTTCTGAGCATTACGCGCCTTGAACAGGGTACGGCAAAGTATACGCTTGAGCGGGCGAACCTAAGTGAATTTATCTCGGCCGCGTGCGAGGATTTTAAGCTTGGAATAGACGGCGAAGCGGTTATCAGCACAGCTATCGAGCCTGATATATACGCAAATTTCAATCCTTCTCTTATGTCGAGCCTCATACAAAACCTGCTTGAAAACGCGCGCAAATACGGAAAAGCGAACGGTCATATAAACGTATCTCTGAAACGCGGGAATTCTTTGGCGAGCCTATCTGTCGCCGACGACGGAATTGGCATACCGCAAGACGAGCTGTCCAAGGTATGGCAAAGGTTCTGGCAGGCAAAACAGGCAAGAAGCGCCGCACAAGGCGCGGGACTCGGGCTTTCACTCGTGCGGCAGATTGCGCGTTTCCACGGCGGGGACGCAAGCGTTGAAAGCCAGCCCGATATAGGCAGCACTTTTACCGTCACACTGCCTGTCTGATTGATTAAAATAAAAAAACTTCGGTAAATCCGAAGTTTTTTTATTTTCTAATACTTTTCTAAGATTATAATGTTATTAATAGAATGTAATAATAATCAGGGGGGTTAAATATGAACAGCTTATCCGACTATATCGAGCTTAAATTTGCCGGCGTTAAAAACTCCGACGATTTGATCAGATATAAAAGCTATATGCTTTCCGAAATGCGTTCAAGAGCAAATCAGCTGCAAAGCCGCGGGCTGGCAGACCAAAAAGTTATATACGACTTGATTGCCGAAGAATATCCGGACCCGAAGTCCGATTTTCTGAAAACTCAAAAAAAGCTCGGCAAAAAAAAGAAAATTCGATTTAAGGCGCTTTTTTCAATCGCGCTCGGCGTTGTGTATATTCTGATTTTAACAATCATTTATCTCGCTTACAGCTTTGCCGCGGACAATTGGGCTAAAAGCTGGCTCATTATGGCAGGCGGCATTATTTTGTTGATTATCTCGGCCTTTTTTGCCGCCATAAAAAAAGCGCTGCACAAACATAGGTATAAAACCGCGCGCGCCTTTACGGCGGCCTCTGCGGCGCTGCTTACGGTCTTGATTTTCCTTTGCTCACAGGTATTGCTGCATATAGGGAAAAGCTATCTTATTTTTATCGCGGCAGCCGCGCTAATGATAGCCGCTGATATTATTTTAGCGTTTGCCACTAAACAGAAGTTCGCCATCATAAATTTCCTTTTAGGACTTCCCGCCGTATCGGCTTTGAGCTATGTGTCGCTCGCGCTATTGGGCGCCGTTTCGTGGCACCCGCACTGGCTAATTTTTGTAAACGCCGTTGTAATTGATTTTATTATCATTGCAGTCGCGCTTATACGCAATTCCAAAAAATATGAAGAAGAGGAGGGCGACGATTTATGGAAAGAAAATTGAACGCCGAGCTGTGGGATAAAATGCACTATATGTTCCGCGATTTCAACGACCGCATGGTACATGCCGAGCTTCACTACGATTTTATAATCGACGCCGAGGCGTTAAAAACGGTTTTAATCTGCTTTCTCGAAAAAGCGCCGGTACTTCATTCAAGCTTCGTCGGCAATATCGTCAACCCTTATTGGAGCGTTAAGGATTATAAAATAGAGGACATCCTGACCGTTTCATCACCGCAAAACCTTCAGGAAGCCATTGACGGCTTTCTTACGCAGTATATTCCCCCCGAAAGCAATATACAAATAAAAGTCGCACTCTTTTATCATAACAATAAATCCGTTCTGTGCCTGATTGAGAACCATATGTGTATGGACGGCGGGGACTTAAAATATTTCCTTAACGCTTTTTGTGAAAATTACAGCGAATATGTAAAAAGCAAAAAAAGCCCGCTCGCGCTTCGAACAGGCTCGCGCTCTTATGACGAGGTCTATTCGGATTTAAGTCCCACGGATAAAAAAGCGGCGCAAAAGCTCTATAAAAACGTATCCTCCCGCGATAAGCACAAATTCCCGCTGACGCCCGACAGCAAGAACGATAAATCGAAAAAGGAAAAACAGCGAAGAAGCCAAAGTGAAACCATAAATGAAATG
>CAZQXZ010000024.1:17765-21860 GCA_964597515.1 uncultured Eubacteriales bacterium
AGCAAGAACGATAAATCCTTTATCGTCCGCAGGGACTTTGACAGCGAACGCTTTGCGAAGCTGCGCGCCGCGGGTAAAAAAGCGGGAGCCACCGTAAACGATATGCTGATAGCTCTCTACATCCACTCGCTTTACGAGATAGCGAATTACGGTGAGGACGAAAGCGTCAGCGTCTCCTGCGCCGTTGATTTAAGGCGTCATATGAAGGATATGAGCCAAAAAGGCCTTACAAACCATACGGCCTTTATGCAATGCGAAAGTCCGGGAAAGGGCAGAAACGTCCGCGATACCTTGGCGTATGTAACGCGCTCCACAGAAAAAAACAAGCAGGACAGATTTTTAGGGCTTTACAGTCTGCCGCTGCTTAAACTCGCATACAGCATAATGCCCTACGCCGCCTCAGAGGAGGTTATAAAAATAGGCTATTCCAACCCGCTCATCGGGATGAGCAACATCGGAACGCTTGACGCCGAAAAGCTCGCTTTAAACGGGCATCGGCCTGTTGACGCGTTTTTGACCGGCGCGGTGAAATACAAGCCGTACGTTCTGCTCACGGCGTCATCGCTTAATAACGTGCTTACGCTTTCAATGTGTATCAGAGGAAACGCGGAGGATAAAAAAATCGTCAATAAATTCTTCGATTATATGGAAAAAAACTTTGACGGGTTGTCGAAATAACGCCCGCAGCCTATCAATCTAACAAAAAATCAGATGTCAGATTTAAACATAATCTAATGTCTAATGTCTAACATCTAAAATCTAATTTGGTGGACATTAACGGACTCGAACCGCTGACCCTTCGCACGTCAAGCGAATGCTCTACCAACTGAGCTAAATGTCCTTTCACTGTTTTTGTATTATACAGCATAACCCGAAAAATTTCAAGACCTTTTTATAAGATTTTCAGGTTTTCTATAACACATTTTCCTCCAGCCATTTCGCAACGCCGTCGTTATCGTTGCCGTCACATATATAATCGGCGACCGCTTTTACTTCATCAAGCGCGTTTCCCATAGCAACGCCAATTCCGCAATGCTCTAACAAATTAATATCGTTCATATCATCGCCGAACGCGACAATTTCATTTTTCCTGATATTCCAATAGTCCGCAAGAGCGTCTACAGCTTTAGACTTTACGGCTTCTTCATGCGTAATTATTGCAAGACCGTCACGGCCGACATATAAGTGCAGGCTATTACAAAGGTACTTCTTTATTAAGGCAATTGCTTTGGGGGTTTGTGTTATCGCATATAGTCTTTGCGCGTCAACGTTAAGATTTTTAAAATCAGCCGTTTCGTAATTGTCTACATAAGACCATTTCTCGGTGACATTGAAATTCGCGTAATCTCTGCCGTTGCTTTCGACCGCGATTTGAATTCCGGCATTATCGGCGGCGATCAGTAATTCACGAACATCATTGATAGGTATCAGTTTGTTATAAACAGGTAAATCTCCTATAAACGCCGAGGCGCCGTTCATTTGAACAAAACCGTCAAATAACTCAGACGGCGCAAAAATTTTAGAGCTGCTCCCTCTGCCGGTCGCATAAACGGTTTTAACGTTCTTTTCACGGCATTTTTTTAATGCGGATATTGTTCGTTCCGATATGGTTTTATCTTTGCGAAGCAAAGTATCGTCAAGGTCGGTAACAATCATTTTAATGGACATCATACATCCCTCCGTCAAGATTAACTGTATACTATGACTTTGCGGTTATTCATTTTCATTTCTAATTGCTTCTTCCCAAATATCGGGGAATTTTTCTTTAACAAACGGTGCCATTGGGTGCTTGCCCCGCAATAAACTTTGCCGCTTAATCGCGGATAAAATCATTTTATGCTCGGATTGTCTTTTTTCCTCGGTAAGCGTTTCATAACGGTTGATATGCAGCAAGCCTTGCTTTTCATATTTCAATATCCGTATTGTCGCTGCTCGTTGCGGCACCGCCGTGCTGTGTTATTTATTTCTTGATAAGCTGTACGCGTATACAGGGTTTATCTCCCCTACCCCTGTTCATACCACTGCACCGGAGCGCTGACGCTTTGCAAGGACGCGTCAAACCTGTAATGACCCGTAACCTGCGCGTTTTTCAGGTAATCCTCTTCTCTGTTTGGCTGCCCGCCGTTATGTATTATGTACGCTATACCGTTTTTATTGCGCTTATCCGAAACTATTCCTATATGCCTGTCATTCCCGAAAATTACAATATCGCCGGGCTGCCATTCCTCTATATCTTTCGGGTCTAAGCTGAGCTTTACGGCGTATTTTTCAAAATAAACGCGAAGATTGCTTACTCTGCGAAAATCAATATTCCTGTCCCGCACGGTTATTTTGGTATAGGCGGCGGGTCTTTCCTTGATGTCGTTGTCCACCATATCGCGCAGACAGTATCCCGCGCCCTTAAACGCGCGCCAGACCGTATCGGTGCATACGCCGATATCGTCGGGGGGATATCCTCCGTTCCCGTAATACCTGTCGTCATATTTAGGATTGTTTTCGGCGTCGCTTCTTGCCCCCAACAGAATGTCGGTGTAATCGTCCGCTCCGTTGCCGTTGAAGTCAACCGTGCTTTGCAGCGTTTCAATCCCGAAATCCTGTGCCGAATATACCTTTTTAGGAATAAGATTAAAATGGTAAAGCAATAATACCGCCGTCCCCGCTAAAAGTGCGAAGCATATAAACTGTACGCTTTTTCTTCTTTTATCTCGTTTTTTCATCTTGCCTTTCATACTCCTTTAAAAATACGCAAAACAGCGGCAGGCTCGCTTCAAAAAAACGCGTGTAGGACAAGCAGTAATCCCTATCAGCCCTAAATCGCTTGCAGCCTCCCGCCCTGCAAAGCCGGTAAAAGCGGCAATGCGCGCACTTTTCCGGCACAACCGCGCTTTCTCTTATAAACTCTTTTTGTAGTTCTCCCGTAACAAAACCGCTAAAATCATCTTCTTGAATATTGCCCAGCAGCCACTCGTCCGTACAGTAAAAATCACAGGGGTAGACATTCCCGTTAGCCTCTATAACAAACTGAAACGTACAGCAACCGCGCATTCCGCACTGCTCCGCCTCTTGGCGCAAAAACAGCCCGACATAGTTGTCAAACTGCCGGATGCTGACATACCGCCCTTGCTCATAGTCTTTTGCGTAAAGGCGGAAAAGCGAGATTAGAAACCGCGCGTACTGCTCCTGTGTCATATAAAGCTCGCTTTCGCTTTTATCCCCAAACGGGCGCAGGCAGGGAATAAACTGTAAATAGCGAAAGCCTTTATCACTGAAAAAACGGTATATGCGCTCGGCGTTGTCCGCGCAATAGCCTGTCAGCACAGTCAGGATGTTAAACTCCGCCTTATATCGGCGCAGTAACTCGGCGGCGTCTATAACCCTCTGCCAAGTGTCTTGACCGTCGGCTGTTTTGCGCAAGCGGTTATCTTCGCGGTCGCCGTCCAAGCTAAGACCGACTAAAAATTTTTCCTTGTGAAAAAACCTCGCCCACTCTTCGGTGACAAGCGTTCCGTTTGTCTGTACGCTGAAACAAACAGGACTGTTTTTTCGGTTTAGCTCGCGCACCGCGTCCGTAAACGCATAAAAATACGGCAGGCCGGCAATCAGCGGCTCCCCTCCCTGAAACGCGAAGGAAACGCCGTCGCCGTCGGCAAATCGCAGCGCCTTTTCAATAATTTCCCTCGCCGTAGCCTTTGTCATCAACCCGTAATCGCTGTTTTCCCGCAGGCTAGCGGTATCGCGGTAAAAACAGTATTCGCACCGCATATTGCACAAGCTTGAAGCGGGCTTAATCATAATTGAAAGCGGCGGCATAACGGCACCTCCTGCTTTTGTACCGGCTTTTGCCGGAATGATGTATCAGCTTACGCTGAAATGATGTATCATTTGAAAAAGTCTCTTTTGTGTAAAAGGTGGACATTATAGATTTTCCTAAATCCGTCTGCGGACGGGATAATGAAATATCTCGCATAGGCTCGATATGAAATAATTGCCTTGCGGCAATTGTGAAATCGTTCGCACAGCTCACGGTGAAATAAAATTTGCCTTATGTGCCGCAGCACATTTCACATTTGCGAAGCAAATATTTCACAGCGAAGC
>CAZQXZ010000025.1:0-3780 GCA_964597515.1 uncultured Eubacteriales bacterium
GAAACACCCAGAAAGAATGACGGAGATTTGGGCGGCGGTTATTTATTGGCGGGCTTCCCCGCACCCGATTAAAATTAAAAACGCCTCGCGTTTTTCCTTTTAATCTAATATCTAACATCCAATATCTAACATCTATTTTGTTATTCTCTTATTGCCGCCGCCTTTTTGATATATTCTTCCGTATTGGCAATCAGGGTCTGAATGCAAAGCGGCTGTGCGCCGCCTTTTCTCTTTACGTCTACCGCCCTTTCCGGAAAGTCGTCAAGTATGCGCTCGAAAAGGGCAAGCGCTAAGGAGTCCGTATACTTAACGGGCAGGCTAAACCAGCGTTTAGGGATATATCCGCTGTTTGACGCGGCGATAAGCGTTCGGTATATAGAGAGGGCGAACAGCAGATTTACCTGCTCCCCCGCGTTGGCACCTCCGGCGTTTATCCTCTCGGAGCTTATTATGCAGGAGCGGTAAACGGTGGCGGGGGAAAAGACGCCGTCGTCCTCGCAGTCTTCAAACTCGCTTCCGGATAAGCCGTTGCGGCTGTTGCTCCTTCCTAACAGGTAATCCGCCGTAACCTTATAATAGTCGGCGGCGCGGCATAAAAATCCGAGTCCGCACTCCCTTATCCCTTTTTCATAATGGGATAAAAGCGCCTGCGAAATATTGAGATTGAAAGCGGCGTCCTTCTGACTCAGTTTTTTTTCTGTGCGAAGCTGGGTAAGGCGCTCGGGGAAAGACGACATAATATCCGACCTTTCAAAAATATACAGCTTGTATATAAGTTGCAAGTTGGAGGTTGCAAGTTGCAAGTTTTGGGAGGGCTTCGCCCTCACCCGTATTTAAGTTGGAAGTTGCAGGTTGCAAGTTGCAAGTTTTGGGAGGGCTGCGCCCTCACCCGTATTTAAGTTGGAAGTTGCAGGTTGCAAGTTGCAAGTTGTTTGTTTTATAGTAACACAAATATTCGGAGGTTTCAATGAAAACTTACCTGATACATTTAATAAGGCACGGCAGAAACGCACGGGCTGAGGAAGGGAGATATATCGGTCACACAGACCTCCCCCTTTGCGAAGAAGGGATACGCGAGCTTACGTCTTTTAAAAAAGAGCTTGTTTATCCGCACGTAAAAGCCGTTATATCAAGCCCGCTCAAACGCTGCCTTGAAACGGCGAAAATACTCTATCCCGAAAGCGAGCCGGCTGTTATGACAGGCTTTGCGGAGTGTGCTTTCGGAGAGTTCGAGGGGCTGACCGCCGAGGAGCTGGCGGCGTATCCCGAATTCGCCGAGTGGCTTCGGGGCGGTGAAGACGTGTCTCCTCCCGGAGGAGAGAGCGCGGGCGCGTTTAAGCGGCGGGTGCTGCGGGACTTTGGGCTGCTTGTGCAGGGTCTTCTAAAAACAGGCACCGAAAGCTGCGCTCTCATAACGCACGGCGGCGTTATTATGACGGTACTGTCGGCGTTCGGCGTCCCCGAGCTGCCTATGCATGAGTGGATAACGTCTTATGGGCGCGGTTATACGCTGCGTATCACACCGTCGCTCTGGACAAAAATAAATAAATTTGAGATAACACAGGACATTCCGACAAAACCGCAAGGAGGAGATGAAAGAAATGAGTGATTACAGGATATTCGCCAACCACGCGCACATTTTCCCCGAAGGCTCAAAATCGAACGCCACTGTCGAGGATTTAAAAAGGCTGATGGATGTATGCGAAATCGAAAAAGCCGTGTGTTTTGCCACCTTTAAGGAGCAGAACACAAGAGTCGGCGCAGACCCCAACACGAACCGGTGGCTCGCAAATGAAATAAAAAGCGAGCCGGACCTCGTCGGCTTCGGCACCGTTGATTTTGACAGCGGTCATTTAACCGAGCAGGTTGACGAAATCGCGGATTTAGGGCTTTTGGGCATAAAAGTGCACCCCGCCTATCAGGAGGTAAAGGTGGACGGGAAGGAGTTATTCGAGGTTTATGAAGCGGCTTCGAGAAACAATCTGTTCATCTCGTTCCATACGGGGCTTCACTGGCACCGCCTTTTTGATTACCATATGCTTTTGTGGGACGAGGTGGCGTACCATTTTCCCCTCCTTCGCTTTTCTATGGAGCATATGGGCGGATACAGCTTTTTCAAAGAAGCGCTCGCGGTGATGAACAACAATAAGCGCGGCGAATTTGACCGGGTCTTCGCGGGCTGGACCTCCATCGATATGCGCGAGGACGAGTTCGGAAACGAGTGCGCGGGCGCGTGGTCGCTGACGGACGGTCAGCTTTGCGATATCATATTTCAGACCGGTGAGAACCGCAGTATTTTCGGGCTTGACTTCCCGTATAACAACGCCGAAAGAACGCAAAAATCAATTGAGAGGATAAAGAACCTTCCGATTTCCGAGTCGGCTAAACGCGGCGTTTTGGGAGATAATTTAAGAAGAGTTTTAGATATCGAATAACAAGCGGGCGCGCTAACGGCAAAAATAAAAAAGGTATTGACAATTTAAGCCGTACGGCTATAATCAAGGTGTCACGCGCCGTGGATCGAAAGATTTGCACAGCGCTTTTCGGGGAAGGCAAAAAAGAAAGAGGGGTCTTTTATAAACCTCCATAAAATCAAGCGGGTTTTCATCGGAAAACCGCTGTTAAACGAGGAGCTTGAGGGCGAAAGGTTCAGTGTGGCGTGGGGGCTTCCCATCCTGTCAAGCGACGCCATATCCTCGGTTGCGTATGCCGGTCAGGAAATGTTCGCTATCTTAATTCCCGCTATCGGAATTTTGGCGTTTAAGCAAATGACTTTTATCTCCGCAGCTATTTTAGCGCTTTTGTTCATTCTTGTACTCTCTTACCGCCAGATCATTGCATGTTACCCGAGCGGCGGCGGCGCTTATACAGTCGCGAAAGAAAATATCGGGACGCGCACCGGCATCGTCGCCGGATGCGCTTTGTCTATTGATTATATTATGACCGTTGCGGTAAGCATATCCTCGGGCGTTCAACAGATTACCTCGGCGTTTGATCCGCTCAAAGGTTTCGAGACGCCGCTTTGCCTGCTTTTAGTCGCGGTGATGATGCTCGGCAACCTGCGCGGATTGCGCGAGGCATCCAAGATTTTCGGATTGCCCACCTACGCGTTTATCATCGGAATTGTCATTATGCTGACAGTTGGCTTTTATAAGGTAATTATCGGCGAGGAACCTATGCCGCAGGGAGAGCCAATCGGCGCCGGAGCCGCAGAGTCTATCACGGGGCTTCTTATTCTCAAGGCGTTTTCAAACGGTTGTACGGCTCTTACGGGAGTGGAGGCAGTCAGCAACGGCGTACCGAATTTTAAGGAACCGGCAGTGAAGCGTGCCAGAACCGTTTTGATGTTACTGTTGATTATAATCGTAACTTTATTCGGCGGCACGGCTGTCCTGTTTAATTTCTATCCGGTCAATCCCGGGAATGACGCGCTTCTCGTTCTCGTTGCGCGCCAGATATTCGGCGGCGGATTTATGTACTATTACATCACGATTACGACGTTTGTTATTCTTGTTATTGCCGCCAATACGGCGTTTTCGGGATTTCCGATGCTCGTTTCCGTCATGGCGAAGGACGGGTATATGCCGCGCCAGTTCAGTATGCGCGGCGACCGTCTGAGTTACGATAAAGGCATCGTACTCCTTGCCGTTATGGCGGGGCTGCTGATAACCGCGTTCAAAGCAAGGGTGGACGCGCTTATCGGTCTTTACGCTGTCGGCGTCTTTATTTCGTTTACGCTTTCGCAGTCGGGAATGTTCCTTAAATGGATACGGACAAGGG
>CAZQXZ010000025.1:3790-21588 GCA_964597515.1 uncultured Eubacteriales bacterium
TCACAAAGCCGCAGTAAACGGGCTGGGAACTATTATGACCGCCACGGCGGTTGTTATCATCGCGATAACAAAGTTCAAGCAGGGCGCGTGGATTGTTGTTTTTCTCATCCCTGTTATGGTTTATTTTATGTTCAGGATCAAGCGCCATTATCTAAGAGTTCACAACGGGCTTAAAATGGAGCCCGAGGAGTACACGCAGGTCTTGGCAAAGGGTAAGGCTTATCAAAACCGCGTCATTGTACCGATTGACAGCGTAAACCGCTCAAGCGTCCGCGCCCTGCGCTACGCGAAGACGATTTCCGACAATGTAACCGCTTTTAACATCGTAATAGACCGTGAGTCCGAGGAAAAAAACAAACAGCGGTATAATCTGCTTCATACCGACATACCGCTTATTATAAAATACTCCCCGTACCGAGAAATAGTCGAGCCGCTATTAGAATACATCTCCTCCGCCGAATACGGACTGACCGACGGCGAGATAGTATCCGTAATCTTACCGCAATTCCATGTTCAGAAACGCTGGCAGAGCTTTCTGCACAACAACACCACTTCAAATATCCAGAAAGCACTGTTGAAGCATAAGCATATAGTCGTATGTACCATTCCGTTTCAGATTACGGATACGGACGAATAAAAAGCACCGGAAAGCTTTGCTTTCCGGATTGCTTTTTATTCGGGATTATAAAAGCTTTTCGGCGGCTTGTACCGTCTGCTTCATCAGCATCGCGATAGTGACGGGTCCTACGCCGCCCGGAACGGGAGTGTACGCGCTGCTTTTAGGCGCGCAGTTCTCCAAGTCTATGTCGCCTACGTTTCCCTTGTTATATCCGGCGTCTATCAGAACCGCCCCGTCCTTTATCCAGTCGGCTTTTACAAACAGAGGCTTGCCTACGGCGGCTATGACGATATCGGCGCGGCGCACAACCTCGGGTAAATTTGCCGTTTTGGAGTGTGCTACGGTAACGGTGGCGTTTTCGCCGAGCATAAGCGCCGCCGCGGGCTTGCCTAAAATCGCGCTGCGCCCTATGACGACAACCTCTTTGCCTTCGATTTGAATACCGTAATGCAGCAGGAGAGAGAGAATAGCCAAGGGAGTCGCGCTCTTAAACGCGGGCAATCCCATCGACATATACCCGAACCCCGCGGCGTTGACGCCGTCCACGTCCTTGTCAAGGGATATGGCGTTAAAGCACGCCTGCTCGTCGATCTGCTCCGGAACAGGATGCTGGAGCAGTATTCCGCAGACGTTCCCGTCATTATTCAGTTCGTCAATCTTCGCGAGCAGCTCCTTTGTCGTGGCGTCCCCGCTCATCTCTACCTTTAACGAGGTCATCCCCACTCTCGCGCACGCGTTGCCCTTCATTCGGACATATGTGACGCTCGCGGGATTGTCGCCCACCAATATTGTCGCGAGAACGGGAGTTTTCCCGCTCTTTTTCTTTATAGCCCCGACCCGTTTCGCCAGCTCCTCTTCAATCAGTAATGAATACGCTTTGCCGTCAATAATAAAAGACATATTTTCACCCTTCAAACCATTCTGTTTATATTTGTTTATTTTGTTTTTTCCAGTAGTAAGAATAGTACAGCCCGCGCGGTTTGGATTGGACAGCGCTATGAGCGAGCGTTTTTTCAAGCCCCGCGTAGAGCCGTTCTTCCTCTTTTTTTGCGAAACGCATCGTTTCAAGCTTATCCTCATCTAAAAGCGCTTTCTGCGCCATATCAAGAAGAAGCGCTTCCGTTTTATTCCTTTCGGCTAAAAATTCCTCCAAGCCGGACGGTCTGCCGCCTAAAAGCATTCTTCGGGTCTTTTCGGCGCGTTTCCAGCTCTCAACGGCATTTTCTTCTTCTGCTTGTGAGTAGAACATACTTGTATCCTCAATGAACCAATAAGGTTTATACAGGGAAACACAGGGCAAGGAGGTGTTCGCCGCCCAAAGCGTAAGGCTTTCATCCTTTAGGCGTACCGCCATGCTGCCGGTGGTCTGGCTTGATATTATGCCGCCCGCGTGCATACAGATGCTGTACATGCTTCCCGCGGAAAAGTCCTCTGTCTTTTTATTGCCGCAATGGCTTCTGAGTATGCCGAGCATAGACTCTATGTCCAGGGCGCCTTTTTTCTCCCTGAGGCGGGACTGTGTAAACAGATGCCTCTGCTCCCCCTTTGACGCGTATGAATACAGCCTGTCGTCATAACGCTCCTTAAAACGGACGCCTTCACCCTCGCTGCATTTGTCGTAATTGTCCTGCAAGGTCAGCGAATTGGAGATGCTGTAAACATCCTCTACTTTTTTAAGCGCCCAGCGCTTGCCCGCCGTCTCCAACACATATGCTTCCGTGTAATCCGAAAGCAGAAAAGAGTTGTGATAGCGGAGATTTTCCGTATATCCGGCTTTGCCGCCCTGCCCGTAACGCTCTAAAAGGGTGATGATATATTCGGCACCCTCAAAAGCGGTATCGCAAGCTTCAAGGGCGAGCCGCAGCATATCCATCCCGAGCAAAGCGGCGTTCTTTTCCTGCTTTTCCTTCGTAAAAACCGCTTCGTTCCCGATGACTAAGCCCTTGGCGTTGACGCCCATCTCCGCGCCCCACATCCAGCTCGGCTTCATCAGGACGACTTCGTTTCGCGTCTCCTTCGCTTCTGTTTCGATATAGGTGCATTTCTGCCTTTTACCGTTTTCTCTCGCGCCGCCGGGAATTCTCAGCATCACAAGAGGCTCATTAGGCTCCCTGTCGCTGTTTTTCCCGAACAGTACCGAGCCGTCCGCCGTCGAATTCGGCAGAGCTGTCAACGTATCGCACATGTCCGTTCCTCCTTTGCTGTTTTATTGGAATTTAACTTCGTATCGTACCCGAAATCCACCCTCCGGACTTGTTCCCTCAAACAGGTAAAGACTTAAATTTTAATATCTTTCGCATAATATAATACTAACTCACCATCTTCGGTTTCTGATGTTACATAAAGGTTATATCCCCAATGTAAATATATTGCAAGATTTCTTGTTTCCTTTGCTTCGACGCCAATCGTAAGCCTTGTGTAATCATTTTGAGCGGCATAACACTCCATCATTTTAACAAGCGCGGATATATACCCTTTTCCCTCATGCTCTTTTCGGATTCTCAGAGCATTTATATTTGCTGCTTTTTTATTATCAGCAAGGGATGTTTTGCCATTGATCGCTCCACATTCAGAGGAAAAGATAAGTGTTCCTTCACCGATAGGTACATTATCGAATATAACGACAAATGTATACGCCCTCCCATTTTTATTGTCTGTAATGACTTGGTTTTTCCAATTCACCCATCGCTCATCTCCGATGTTGTCTGCTATATTCATTTCCCAAATTTGCTCAAGGTCTTTGTTTGAGGCTATCCTATATTCAACTTTGTTATTCACCCTTCAACACTCTCTTTCTTATTCAACCCTTGACATCAATACTACCGTCTCAACATGGAACGAAGCATCAGATTGATGTCTGGTATGTGCTTGGCGTTTTTTGCGTGCAAGAGAATTGGTCAACGCTGATTTTTGGGGGAGTATCTGTTCAAGGAAACAGTTCCACTATTTTCGTCTGTTCTCGGGAATAAGTCAGGGTTTATTCTTCCGAAATGGTATCTTCCTGCTCGTAATAGTAGGAATAGTCCACACCTTTCATAAAGACCTCGCGGTCGTTAATTTTGTCCGTTAAAGCCGATTTCAATAAGGCTTTTATCTGTGCCGGACTTGAAACGCTTTTTTCCATAGCGGATAGGTAGTCCTTCTTGTTGATTTTGCTCCAATCAACACAGAGTTTTAAATTCTTTTTAAGCATCAGGTCGAGCCAAATCCTCGTGCTTCTGCCGTTGCCCTCCATAAACGGGTGAGCGATGTTCATCTCAACATATTTGTCTGCAATTTCGTCAAAGGTGCTTTCGGGCATTTTTTCTATGCTTTTGAGGGTTTCGGGCAGGAACCGCGCCATAGCGAATTGGAAGCCACCTTTTGCTATATTCAGCGTTCTTATTTGCCCGGCAAAATCATAAAGCCCGCCGAACAGATAGCCATGAATCTGCTGCAAACCTTTAACAGTTCCGACCTCTAATGTGTCAAGCAAGGAACTGTCAAAAAGCGCATATGCCTTGCTCTTGCTTTTGCCGTCGATTGTTTCATCACTGTATGTGAACCATTCAATGAAACGATTTGCTTTTTTGCTTGGAAAATTCTTGGCAAGCGCGATGATGCCGTCATAGTCACAAGTATCAGTAAGATATTTTTTTCCATCTGAAGCTGTCAATTTCAGTTGGTTAGTGCGACTAACCAACTCGCTATCTTCTTTTTTAAGTTTCGTTTTTAGGTATTTCCAGTAATTTCGGTTTTTCTCATAATCGCTTTCGCCGCGCAAAACCCCGACTATGTCAAGCACGGAAAACCACCATTTAGAATTTGCATCATCCCACACAGCACGAACTTCCGCATCGTCAAAAAAACGAATCGATATTTTATTCATTCAGAAAACCTCCGTTTCATTTATATATGCGAAATACATCTATCCCGTACACTCGCCAAGCCCAAAAAACCTAAAACATCTATCCTGTACACTCGTGAAGCGGCGACATCTAAATCGTTCTGTCACAAGGGAAAACGCTTCTCTATACTTGTTCCCACGGAGCAAAAACATTTGATTTTCAGGCTGTGGTTTTCGATACAAAAAATCGAAACTCCTTTTGTTTCAAGGCGTTTTTCACACTCACTTCTCAACCCTTGACATCAATACCACGCACTCAACATGGAACGAGCCAATCAGATCGATGTCGGTATTATGCTCTATATATGATACTTAAGTTTAAGCTTGTACTTGGGTTTTGTTATGTATTCCATATACTGCACACTCCCGTTAAAGTCTAAATATGACTGAAACCGATCGCGAATTGAGGGGTCGGTTATCATGTCAAGCACTTTATCTTTCTTTACCCAACGAGAGTCTGAGTTTTCTTCTGAAGCGCGCGGCTCACCGTCTGCATATTTACAGATAAAACCGAATACAACCTTCGTCGGAACCATTTAACCCCATTATAACCTTTATATGTGCATGTATTTGAGCCGATAAAAAAGAGTTTTTCTACTACAACAGATACTCCGCATTCTTCCCGGATTTCTCTTTTAAGAGCGTCAATTAAGTTTTCACCTATTTCTACTTGACCTCCGGGGTGACCCAGCCACCGTGATAAGCGTTTACTAAAAGAATTTCATTATTATTTTCAATAATACCGCAGACTGCAACAATATGGGTTGGAAGCACCAATGATATACACCTCTTTCACATAAATTAAAGGGGATCCCGATCGTTTATGTCGTCTGACAGGAAAAAGGCCTCCGTTCAGCTTCGTATCGTACCGCAAAACCGTTCGTCCGTAACGTCTTGGACGTCGATATGATTTTCTTCCCTGTACCGTTTCTGCCACATCCAGAACAAATCGCGGAGCTTATACAGCTTATCGTTCTTTTTATCTCCGTACATTTCGGCAAGCTCGTTAATCGTCGGGAGAGCGCGGTAATAATCGTCGTCAAGCTTTTCAACATACGCGACTGTTTCATCGCACGTCATTTGTTCAAGCATTTCGATGTTATCCTTACGCAAGGTGATGATTAAGCTCCGCTTGGTATATTCGGGCAGTTCACCGCGGGAGAGCCATTCGCTCTCGGTTTTATACCGCCCGATATTTATGGCGCTTTTCACTTGATCGGGCAGCGTTTCATAGCTTTTTTCAGTCAGCCGCGACTCTTCCATCAAATACCCTCTGCCTCTGTAGTCGGGCAGGAACGCATGGATATTTCCGGCATCGGCAACCTGTCCTAATATATTGAAAAGGCCGTTTAGCATGAACTTGTTTTCTTCGGTGACGACTACGGACGGTGAGCAGGTAATTCCCTGACGCTTCGCGCTTTTTGCAAGCCGCAGCATAAATCGGTAATCGCCCGCGCGGGCGGCAAAGCGGTCGTGATATTCTTCACTGCCGAAAAAAGTCGTATCTATCTTCGTAATTCCCGCCGCTTTGAGCTTCGCGGTAAATTCATCGGTTTCAGGCAGGCTTCTGATCTTAATTCCGTTGCACTGTAAAAAACTTGCCCCAATAAATCCGACCGAGCCGTTATATTGAATGTTATCGAACAACTCGGGGTATTCGGCGCAGTAAGCGATACAATACGGAATGCCGCTAAAACCCGCTTCCTTTCCCCAAAGGGCAAATCTATGGGCAATTTTTTTGCCTGTGTCATACTCAATTCCGTCCGCTTTTTTGCATGATTGCAGCAGGCAGTATTTACAAGCGCAGCCGCAAGGCGCGAGAAAGTTTTCAATTGTGATTGAAACCGTTTTTATGCCCGGAACCCCCTTTCAACCCTTACGGAATATCTGCATTATAGCATTCATTATTTTCAGAAACAAGTGAATATTCAAGAATGCGCAGGCGAACCGCCGCTTTTGGATTTGCCCCGGAAGGGGGACGCCTTCCCGGTGATGTACTCGACGTCAACAGCGATAATATGCGCCTTTTTACATTCCTCGATAGCTTTACGCCTTTCCTCCTCGGGTTGATTTCCGGAATACTTTTTTACGAGGGCGGCGAAAGCCGCTTTCCTCTCACCGCCTCTTACGGTCCTTGCCGTACCGAAAGCGACGGCGCTGCGATAATGAGCCGTATACTCCTCGCCGACTACCGTATATTCGCCGATGACCGCGAAGGAAACCTTCGGATAGCTTGTAACGGCGTCTATTTTATGCCCGGCTTTCGCCGAATGGAAATAAATTTTATTATTAAAATAAACGAAGCTCAGCGGCACCGCGTAAGGATATCCCCCGTCGCCTAAGCACGCCAGAACGCCGCTCGTACAGCTTTCCATTATGACCGCGGTTTCTTCCTCAGACAGTCTTTTCCGCTTTCTTCTTATTTCCCGAAACATATTTTCTCCTCTTTTCCCGTGCCGCCGTTTATCGCGGGACTTTTTGTTTTAGTTTTAGACCTAACGGCATTTATATGCGCGGTTTTCATAAAAGCCGCAGCGCCCGTCCGACTCCCGGGTAAGCACGGAATTTAGCTTCGCCGGGTTTTTCTGTAAACCGCCTTATTTTTTTGCTGTGGGCTTGCAAGCCGCTTATTCAACGCTCGTTTCCTGCTGTTTTTCTCTTTGCTCATCCATTTTAAGGCGGATGGCGGCCCGACGCTCCGCCAACTCGCGCTCAGTGTTTTCACGGTCCTCGGGAGTCCATTTCACCGAGCAGCGGGCAAGCGTCCATATAGTGTTGTCAAGCAAAGGAATGAGCGTATACATTGGCCACATATATTTCATATATCGCTCGGGCGGAGTCGTTTTGTCGGCGAGATAGCCGCCCTTGTATCCCGTCCATTGCAGAAAAGCGTTTCCCGTGACAAGCCCGATATTATTGGTTACTATTTTGCTGAAAAGTCCGTTTATAGCCGCGGTGACGCCCTCGCTGCGCTGACCGGTTTTTAGCTCCACATAATCGTAAAACTCGTAATTCAGCATCGCGCCTGCGATACCGTCCCAGTTGCGTGAGGCGTTTATAAGCGTTTCGGTCAAAACCGTCACGGCAAGCTTGGGTATGCTGTTGTAGCCGACAAAGTATTGAATAAGCTTGCTTGCCGCTATAATTATGCTGTTGAGCTTTTGGGCGCGCAGCGGACCGCCCATTTTATTTATTATCTGCCTGTTAAATGCCTGCATAAACGTAGCGGGAATACCTGATATGGCCTGCTTTATCAAAAGGACGCCCTCGCCGCTCATCTCCCGCCCGAAAACGTTGAATTTCGGCATAAGATAGCGGTATACCATAAGCTCGTCTCCTATATCGGGTGAAAACACCGTAATAAAGCTTGCGACGGCATTGGCGATAAAGTAGCGGTTATGCTTTATCACGCTAAATGAGCCGGCTATGCTTAAATTCTCAGGTTCTTCACCCTGCGCGGCGGCTGTTTGCGAAAAGTCAACGCGCTGGCGCACAAAGGTGGGCAGCATGGACGCAGTTATGGCGAAGGGCAGCAGTAAGCTTGCGCCCGTAAAAATTATCTGGTAATCAGAAAAGCCGAACACCTCTTTAAAGCCCATAAAAAACATAGGCAGAGCGGCAACAGGTATCGATGCCTGCCACCCCATATTGCGCCATACGTTTATGCGTGTGCGCTGCTGTGTCAGCGGACTTACGGACGCGCCGAGCTTCTGCCAGGCTACGCCGTCTAAAGTTCCTATAATGTCCTGAGCCATATTGCAGAACATCAGAAGAGCGATGTGCTGCCATGCGGAAAGCCCTCCGTCTATCATTTTAACGATATTCAGGATATGACCCGTAAAGGCTGAAATCCGCATAATTGTTTTTAGCTGAGGCATCCCGAAACGTTTCTTATCTATCCACGCGCCGAGAAACGGGTCATTGACGGCGTCCCACAGCGAGCTTACGACTCCCGCGACAGATAAATAGTTTGGCGGTATGCGGTAAACCTCCTTGTACAGGAAATCCCTCTTGCCCGTATAGCCGTCCGACATCCCCCCCAACGCGGAGGATGCCGAAAACAGCAGCAATTCCCACGGCGTGATATGGTCGGGGTCAATCCCCTCGCCGCGAACCCAGGAAATCGGGTGGCGCAGTCCCTCCCCTATATTTTCAAGGGTTTGAGCCGGAACAAATTTGCCCAGCAGTTTAAGAAATCTGTTTATGCGAGTCCCCTCCCGGTATTTCATTTTATGCGCCGCTTAATCTTTTCCACTGCACACCTAAAATTTTACATCTTTTTAACAAGACAATACGCTTTTATATCCGCGTTTATACGCCGCGCCTCGCGCAGGAACCGCCGAGGGGACAGCCTTCGCATACGGGCTGTTTCCGGCAATGCTCCTTAGCGTTGATTACTATCAGAGCGTGAAAGCTGTTATAGATTTCCGCGCTTTTTGGGATACCCGTTTCAAAGTGTGATTTGACCGCTTCATAGCCGCCGCCCGCGTCAATCGGGTAACGCCCGCAGAGCCGGAGGGTATACGCGTCCACGACAAAGGTCGGAAAGTTAAACGCGTACAGCAGGATCGAATCGGCGGTTTCCCGCCCGACGCCTTTTACCGAGAGCAGCTCGAAACGCAGCTTTTCAAGCGGCTCGCGCCCGACGGTTTTTGCGTCAAATCCGTACTTTTTGAACCATTCCGTCACCGCTTTCAGGTAAAGCGCCTTCTGATTGAAAAAACCCGCGGGACGTATGAACTGCGAAAGCTCGTCCGGTACGGCTTTTGCCACAGCTTCGGGCGAGAGATTGCCGCCGAAATTCGCGATAGCTTTTTCTACGTTGCCCCACGCCGTATTCTGTGTCAGCACAGCGCCTACGATAACCTCGTAGGGCGTTTTTGCAGGCCACCAGTGCGGCTCGCCGTAATGAGAAAGAAGCGTTTCATATACGGTTAACAGCTTTCTGTCCATTCCTTCCCTCCGTTGTTGTACGGGCGATTTATCAGAGCGTGAACGCGCTCTAATAGCCATAGTCCTTGACCTGCCAGTCGGCATTTTCATCTTCTCTCGTCAATATCCAAGACCAGTTTTCATAGGTATAATTCGAGTTAAAACCGCTGTTCGGGGAAATGTAGCCCGTATTAAATTCGGAAAGAAGGACAATCGCCGTCCCGGGCGTATACTCCTTTATCCATGAATTCGAGTGTTCCTCGTCATACCATAGTTTCGTCAGTTCGCATCCCTTGAAGTTTTCAAATCTTTGAATAACGCAATTTACGGCGCCGTTAAGCTCCTCTTCGCTGAATTTTTCAGATACTCCCTTATCAATCGTGACATTATCGGTAATTCCGGGGTTTTCGCAGGCAGTCAAAGCGGCGCACAGTATAATCAGTCCGATCATCAACAATTTTTTCATAGAATAATCCTCCGCTTTCAGGTGAGTGTCCGGCATATGGTAATTAAAAAGAAAACAGCCTTGCTGATATTTTACTTTTTTATTTGTCTTTATGCAAGCGAATAGGCAAATTTATACGGAAGAATTGCGTCATAAAATAATATGACCGCCTGAGACAGAGCGGCGATAGCTCCGGTCAGGCGGCTTATCTGAATAATATGAACGCGCGGCTATCTGTGGCCTTTGCGAAAGGAGACAATACCGTCATATTCCCCGTCGGTAATTGCTTTTTGCAGGATTTCTTCAAGGTTTTCGTCCTCAATATGTGCGGGACGTATATTCGAAAGCTCCGTCAGCGCCGTTTCATACTGACTTGTAACCGTAAATTTTGCCGCGGCATATCCGTTTTCCTTCATCACGCCGCAGGTTGCGAGCAGCACATCCGAAAGATACTTCGCGTCGACGCCTCCGACACATGTTATTATGAGCGTCACATCCTGAATTAGCTTCTTATCAAAGGGTTTGTCAAGCGCGATACCGTATTTATCAGGCTTTTCGGGGAGTACGGACAAACCGGTCACGCCCTTTGTTTTCGCTTGCACCAACGGTGCCAGAGTCTTTTCATATTCATCGCAAAACCTGTCTAAGGTGTTCATGCCCGAGAGTACCGAAAGCTCATAATAGTCATTTATGATTTCCCCGCCCCTATATCCTAAAATAAAATGCGTGTCCTCGCTCGTTTTTGAATATACTGATATGATATATGAGCTGTCTTTTAAATTGTAGACTACTTCTTTGATTTCCAAATTCAAATGACCGTATTCAGTATTTATATACGCCGAAGCCTTCTGCTTCGCCCTGCTTGCCGAAACGGGATTGCCCAAAAAGGCGTTGGCGGTCAAAAATACGGCGGCGGTCAGCACGAAAGCCGCAATTCCGGCTAAAATTTTTAATATACGCTTTTTCTTCATCTTTTTTCCCTCCTAAATGCGTAAACTGATAAAAACGCTATCGCGATGCCTGTAAGCGAAAGCGCCGCGTAAATCGCCGCGTAGAACAGCGTGCTGTAAAGAAGCATACCGAGGGTGTGCAGATTTTGGACAAATCCCGCGTTCAGATACGGCAATTCTTTAAACAGTTGAATTAGCTCGGTCAGCACGACGACAGCCAAAGGTACATACAGGCTTTTTTTGCGCAGGGTAAAATACGCCAGCCCGCCGATGAACGGCATAATATAGAAATTATAAAACGTTTGATTGGAGCCTGTGAGCCAGACGCCTAACAGAATACCGATAAAAACGACGGCGAGATGGGTCACAAAAACACTCTTTTTAAGCGTTTTAACAATTTTTTCGTCCTTCGGACAGCGGATTGGTTCGCACTTGAGAAGATCGCGGCAATCTGTGCAGCTCTCACAGTGTTCGCCGACAAGCCTTATGCTTTCCTCGCTTGCGGCGCCGTCGTTCACAAGCGGTATCAGGTCCTTGATTACGTCGCAGTTCATTTATAGATAGCCCTCCTTTTCCAAGGTTTCTTTGATATGTTTTTTTGTTCTGAAATCAATCACTCTCGCGGAATTCTCGTTGATACAGACTTTCTCGGCGATTTCATGGTAGCTGTATCCGCTGACTCTCATAAAAAAGATTTCTTTCGTCTTTTCATCCTTCGCCGCTACTATCTCGAAAATTCTTTCAACGGTATCCTTATTGTGCAGCGCACAGTCATAATCCGTGAAAAGAATAATATTTCTGATATCCCCGCCGGCGGTGATGACTTTATTTTTTCGCAGATGTCCTATCCATAAATGGCGCGCGATTGAGAAAAGCCAGGTTTTCACACTGCTGTCGCCCTTAAAGGAACGGATGCTCCTGATTGCCTGCAAAAACGTTTCCTGCAAAAGGTCTTCTGAAAGGTCGGAATTATGAGTAAGCCAGAATAAGTGCCTGTAAATATCGCCGTGATATTCCTGATATAATGTTTCAATATCGATCACAATTCCTCCTCTCATAGTATTAGTGGTTTAAACGCCGCTTTTGTTACAATGCTAAAAAATAATGCGGCTGTACAATCCAACCGCATTCATAAAAAAATAACCGCTATTTTCTTATTTATTTTTCTCCCCGGGCGAACCGGTCTTGGCGTAAATCCTTCCGTACTGTCTGTAACTGCCCTGTACGACGCGTCCGGGAGCGGACGCTTTTGTCTTTTTCACGGCGTCGGGATATTTCATAGGGTACGGATGGTCCTCGCCGACGGGGAGGCGGCGGTCAATCATCATCTGAATATCGGATAACAGACCTTTTTCCTCGGCGTCGCAGAACGAAAGCGCGATACCGCCCAGCCCCGCGCGCCCCGTGCGCCCTATTCTGTGTATATATGTTTCGGGAACGTCGGGGAGATTGTAGTTTATGACGTGCGACAGCTCCTCGATGTCAAGCCCGCGCGCGGCTATGTCCGTGGCTACGAGAATACGCACCTTGCGTTCCTTGAACGCTTGCAGAGCCGCCTGGCGGTTCTGCTGAGACTTGTTGCCGTGAATAGCCGCGGCGGCAAAGCCGTGTCTCGTCAGCTCCCGCGCGACCTTATCCGCCCCGTACTTGGTCTTTGTAAAAATAAGAACCGAGTCGTAGTCGGTGTTCTCTAAAAAATAAATCAGCAGACGCGTTTTGTTTTCCTTATCGACAAAGCAGACGCCCTGCTCGATAATATCAATAGGGGCGCGCGGCGGCGTGATTTTAATTTCAACAGGATTATGCAGCATGGTATCGGCAAGCTTTTTGATTTCGGCGGGCATCGTCGCCGAAAAGAACATCGTCTGCCGTTTCGCGGGCAGATATTTCAGTATCCTTCTCACGTCCGGCAGCATGCCCATATCAAGCATACGGTCGGCTTCGTCAAGGACAAAAAGCGTCACGCGGTTCAGGCGCACAAACCCCTGCCCGATAAGGTCTAAAAGCCGCCCGGGCGTGGCTACGAGAATATCGACGCCCCGTCTTAGAGCAGTCGTCTGCGGCTTCTGACCGACGCCGCCGAAAATGACGAGCGTTTTGAGGGGCAGGTTCCTCGCGTAGGCTTCAAAGCATTCTCCTATCTGTATGGCAAGCTCCCTTGTGGGGGCGACAATCAGCGCCCGTATTTCTTTTTGGTTTTTTTGCGCCGTGTTTTTTAAGGTTAGCTCTTGCAATATCGGAACGGCGAAGGCGGCGGTCTTGCCCGTACCCGTCTGGGCGCAGCCCAATAAATCTCTCCCTTCCAAAAGCGGCGGAATAGACTGCGTCTGAATGGGGGTAGGCTCGGTGTAGCCCTGCGCCTTCAACGCCTCTAAGATCGGTTTTATAATATTCAGTTCATCAAAAAGCATTTTTTCTCCTCCGTAACCTTTTAAACAATACCACATAATAGGGAAAATATCAAGACGGCTGTTATAACGGAAAACGACTTTCTGACAATCGCCTAAAAAGTTTTAATAAGCGCAAACGCGCCGCCGGCGGCAATCAACATAATCAAAGACCCGCCGTTTTTATTGGACGCAAGCCTTATTTCGGCAGCATATATTTCACGGCTTACTCCGGTTTGGAAAGATACCGTAAAATATTAATATTTTTTTTTGCCGGCGTGTACTATCGCTTAATTATATGTTATTATAATTCAAGACGGCGGCACAAAAGCCGCCGGCAAAATAAAATATCGGAAGGGAACTGTTATGATGTTGGAAAAAGTATTTCAATTGTCAAAAGGAAACGAAAAGGCTGTGGAAAAAGTCGTGTTCGACGAGAACCTTCATTATCTGCATATGGTGTTCAATAAAGGAGAGGGCTTGCCGGAGCATTTTTCCAATTCAAACGTATATATGACCGTAGTCCGCGGCAAGCTCTCCATCGGACTGAACGAGCAGGACGTACACGAATATGAGAGTAAAACGCTTCTGAAAATTCCGTATAACACTAAAATGAACGTAAAAAATCTGAACGACGAAACCCTCGAATTAATCATTGTGAAGGCTCCCGCTCCAAAAAACTAATCATACCGTTTATCGGCGTCGCAAATGAAAAGCATTGCCGCAGTTTTTGCGCAAACCGCCGCGCTGCTTCAAAATTCACTTTCTATTTCCAATAGTTGTTTGCGGCGGCAACCGTCTGATAGTTCACGGCGATTACATTGGAAACAAATATTAAGCTGTTGGCGTTATTTGAATATACGGGGCGTAACCTGACGCGCACCCTTTCGGACGGCTGTGTGTATTTTACGCCCATTTGCGATAATTTGATTGCCAGCTCGAAGCCTTCCTGGGGCGTTTCGGTTTTTAAGCTTGTGATCCAAGTGTCCATTTTCTATCCTCCCGTCATTGTATTAATACAGTATATGACGGCGAGGGAAAAAGGTTAGCGGCACGCATTTGTCCGTTTTTTACAAAGCGAACAGTCGGCTCATATCCGCGCCCTCGTGCTTTAACAGCGCAATCTTTTTTTCAATCCCGCCCGCGTAGCCGGTCAGGCTCCCTGCGGCGCCCACCACGCGGTGACAGGGAATTATAATAGAAATCGGATTGTGTCCGACCGCGCCGCCTACGGCTTGCGCGGACATGCTGTCTTTCCCCATGCGTTTTGCGGCTTCTTTCGCGACGCCGCCGTATGTCGCCAGCGTGCCGTAAGGTATTTCGGTAAGTATTTTCCACACATGCCGCTTGAACTCGCCGCCAACCGGCGCGATAGGCAGGCGGGACAAATCCGGTTTTCTTCCGGCAAAATACGCGTCCAGCCAAGCTGTACCTTCTTGCAATATCGGGATATCATCTTTTTCACAAATCCCTTTGGGCATTGTGCTGTCAATGTATTTCTGCCCGCAAAACCAAAGCCCGACGATGCTGTTCTCGTCGCTCGCAAGCAATATCTCCCCGACCGGAGAACTGTAATGCGCCGAATAGTACATATTTTCCTCCCCGTAATTTTTTGGCAGCCGTTACCATATAAACGGAATTACCCGATACTTAACGCGCTTTTTATATTCTGTGTATCCCGCCAAGCCTTTCTCTAATACCTGTTCTTCGTTTTTTATTCTTATAGCGATAATTGCCGGATATATCAGAAAAATAAAAAATGAGAAAAGAGAGCCTAAAATCAATGGCACAGACAAAAACAACAAAACGGTAGACAAGTACATAGGGTGCCTTACAAAACCATATAGCCCCGTGTCTATAACCCTTTGGTTCTCTTGAACTTCTATTGTTCTTGACAAATAAACGTTCTCGCGCATTACCTCTATGTAAAGCAGATATGAAAATATAAATATAACGGTTGCCGCTATTATAAGCTGTTTGGGCAACACAAGCCATTGAAAACGGTAATCAAGCCCCGCGACAATAAAGCCGCCGAGAAACACCAGACCGCTGAGCAGAAGCACGCTTTTCTGCGTATCTTCTTTTTCTTTCGAATTGAGCCGCTTTCGCAGGAGTTCGGGGTTTTTAATCATCAAAACTATACCCGCGATAAGCACAGGGATAAAAAGTATCCCCATTAACAGCCATGCGTTCCAAAACTTAATCGTTCCTGCCGGAATAAACAGCAGCAGCGAGAACAATAAAACGCCTGACGTATATTTTACGGCAGCTTGGCTAAACAGCCTCTTATCCATATGCATCACCTTTTTGCTTTATATTGTATCCCGCCGCAGCTGCCGCGCCGGCGGGACGTTTACTTTCGGATGCGGTTATTCATCCCATTCCGAGCCGGTTATACTGTTCAGATTAACGCTTTTGGTATCGTGTACTTTGGATATGAGCATTGTCAATCCGGCGAGCATACCCGGAATGGCGACGCCCAACCCAATCCAGCCGGCGTATGCGTCGCCCAAGACGTTAATAAGGATAGTGCTCAGCAGCAGCCCGGGCACAGAGACAAGACCGCTGAGGACGGGCTGCACCGTCATAACAGAGGAGCGCAGATTTGTGGGCGTAGACTCCGAACTCATGATGCCTCCGGAAATGTCCGTAGTCGCCCAGTAGCTGCCTACGGCTGCGCCGCACAGGAAGCCCACCGCGTAGGGCGACCGGCTTTGGAAGGAGCCGATACAAAAGAAAACATATGTAAGGATGGAGGCGCAGCTCATAGCGACGGCGGCGAACTTCCGTCCTTTTTTATCCGACAGGAACCCTTGCGCCAATTGGAACAGGGCGCTGCCGATAGGGAACAGAAAAAGTGCTTTTGTAACATAGGCAGCCGCCTGCGCGTGCGCCTCCTGCAACTGCATGCCCTGTGCGAGGAATTGCGCGGCGTAGCCGTTTGTCATAGTAGGCTCATAGTATTGCGTAATGAGCATCCCCCACATTATAAAACCGGTGCTGATAACAATCCAGCGCAGCTGCTTATGGCGCATGCAGAACCGCGCGGCGGGAATTAGTCCGCCCTGGGCTTTATCCGGATTTTTCTTTTGGATTTCCAATTCCCGAGCCTCCGGACTCAAATTCAGATATCTGAGCCGTTCGTTGACGAATACGTCAGACTCTCTGACAAACAGCAGGGAAACGAATGAACCCGCCATTGCAAACAGGGCGCACACAAAAAAGACGGCGCGCCATTTGGAGGTGTCCTCACCCATAAAGATACCGCGCAATAAGGGGATGAGCATCATGCCGACTGTGGAGACGGCTTTTACGGTCGAAAAGATTTTAGCGCGGTGCGCGGGCGGCGCGCTTTCCAAAATATATACCACCTGCATATCGTGGGGGGTGAAAAAGGCGGTGCTTATGGCGCCGAGTAAATATACGGGTATGTTTGTCGCGACGGAGATAAACAGCAAGCTCAGTCCCATGCCGAAGGTATTGATGACCAGAAAAAGCTTCCGCCCGTATCGGTCGGAAAGGGTTTTATAGGGCAGGGCGAGGACGCTGCCTATCAGGGCGGCAATCCCGATCGCTTTCATGCGGGCGAGCGCGACGTCCGCGCCGAAAACCGGCGCAAACAGCGCCTGTGCGAGGATGCTTTGCATTTGAGTGCCTATCTGCGTGGTAACTTCGTCCGCGATGTATACAAAGCTTATGATGAAAAGCATGTAATAGAGATAAACGGGACTTTTTTTCTTTGTTTGTTCCCGCTGCAAACGGTGCAGCTGCCGTTGTTCCCGCTGTAGGCGGGCGTTCTCTTTGCCTTGCTTCATGATGTCCTCCAATATGTATTTTTATAACCTCTTCCCGTGTGCCTTCGCTTTTTTGATTGTAGCATATTCCGTCAAAAAAAGAAATAAATTAAGAGGCTTTTAGCGAAACTGTTTGTTTTTCCCAAACTTTTTGCTATAATACAAACAAGAAAAATCTGTTAAAGAGGGCGTTTGTATGAAACGTGCGGTCATACCGGGAAATTCGCAAACAAAAAAGATGGATAAGGCGTGGCGGTTTTGTGTCGGCAGCGGTCACGCGGCGCTGGCGCTGCGGCAGGATTATCAGGAGCAGCTGCGGTTCATACACGATGAGTTGGGTATTGAGCGGGTACGGTTTCACGGAATTTTTTGCGACGATATGAATGTCATTCAGAGGTTTTCAGATTTTATTCCAATTCCGGGCTCGAAAAAGTACACGACACAGTCCTTTTATCAGGTCGGGGTTGTGTACGACGCCGTTCTCAAAGCCGGAATGAAGCCTTTTGTGGAGCTCAGCTTTATGCCGGCGGCGCTTGCGAGCAAAAAGCGCACGCTATTTCATTATAAAGGGAACGTCACGCCGCCTAAGGACTATGGAGCTTGGGGAAAATTTATCGAGGATTTTATCCGCTTTTTATTTCACCGTTACGGGCGCGAGGAGGTACTCACCTGGTATTTTGAGGTTTGGAACGAGCCGGACCTGCGGCTGTTTTGGGCTGGCAGTCAAAAGGATTATTTTCTTTTGTATAAAGCGACGGCGCAGGCGATAAAGTCGGTGGACGAAC
>CAZQXZ010000026.1:0-21162 GCA_964597515.1 uncultured Eubacteriales bacterium
ACGCTTAAAAAGCGAATACTGCCGCCCCCCGCGATAAGCATTATAAGCGCCACGGTACCCACATAAACGAACGGTATTACGGGGGAGATTACGCGCCGCGCTATAAGGTATATCATACCGAGAAGTATGGCGACGGCGCAGGTTTCGCCCAAGCAGCCGCCCGTTTTGCCGAAAAACAGTTCAAGGTTTGTGGGCAGAGACTCAAACGAGGATGCGGAAAAATCTCCTGTTTTAAAAATCTCGCCGAGGGAGGCGAGGGGAGTCGCCGACGTTACGGCGTCCGCAACGCCGCTCCAGCCCGTGGGGGACGTCCATTTGGACATCGCCGCGGGGAATGAGACGGTGAGAATGATCCTTCCCATCAAGGCGGGATTTACGAAGTTCTGCCCGATACCGCCGAAAAACTGCTTGACTATGACAATGGCTACAAACGCGCCGACTACCGTCATCCACATAGGTATTGTAGGCGGTAGGTTGAACGCCAGCAGAATTCCCGTCACCACGGCGCTCAGGTCGTTCAAGGTGTTTTGCCTTTTCATCGCTTTTCTTGAAACGTACTCAAAAATCAGACAGCTTAAAACGGACACGCCCGTCACGGCGAGAGCGCGCAGACCGAAAAGGGCGGCGCTCGCTATGAGCGACGGGATTAGGGCGACAATAACGTCGAGCATGATGCCCGTGGCGGTATCGCGCGAGCGTATATGCGGGGACGCGCTGACAGTTGGAAGACTGTTTGCGGCGATACCGTCCTTTTCCGCGACAGCGGTATTGGTATGCTTTTTACTCATCTTTTGCAACCGCCTCTCTTAATATATCCTTTCCGAGAACTAAGTACTGAACGAGCGGCCTGCCCGAGGGGCAGACATAAGCGCAGCTGCCGCACTCCATACAGGCGTTCACATAGCTCTTTCGCAGTTTCTCGGCGTCGCGCGCTTTGGCATACCGCTCTAAATCAGTCGGGACAAGCTTCATCGGGCATACGTGCACGCACCTTCCGCAGCGTATGCAGTCGCGCTCGGTCTTTACGTTATAAGTACCCTTTGTAAACGCTAAAACGGCGTTATGGGTTTTTAATACAGGCGCGTTTGTGTCAATAAGGGAGACGCCCATAAGCGGTCCGCCCGTTATCATTTTGTAAGGAGGTTCGAGAAATCCGCCGCAGAAATCTATCAAATCCTGTATTTTCACGCCTATCGGAACCCTTACGTTTTGCGGGTCTGCGACGGCGGAGCCGTCTACGGTTACGGTACGGCTGATAAGCGGCTTTCCGGTTTTCATATACCTGTCTAAAAATGAAACGCCCGCAACGTTCATAACTATACAGCCGACATCCGCCGGAAGCTTGCCGAGAGGCACCTTCCTGCCCGCGGCCGAATAAATCAGCATCTTTTCGGCGCCTTGGGGGTATGCGGATTTTAGCGACATCACTCTTATGCCTTTTTCCTTATCGGCAAGACCGCAGAGCTTGTCTATGGCGGCGGGCTTGTTGTCCTCGACGGCTATGATGACGTTCTCAATGCCGAGATAGTACTTTATAAGCGCGGCGCCGGATATAACGGAGGCGGCGTTTTCAACACATTCGCGGTAATCTGCGGTGATGTACGGCTCACATTCGGCGGCGTTTACAATAAGCGTATCAATCTTCTTTTCGGGCGGCACGTTGAGCTTGACGTGCGAGGGGAAGCCCGCGCCGCCGAGCCCCACAAGACCGGAGTTTCTGACAGCTCTTATAAAGTCCTCGCGGTTGTTGACGACAGGGGGACAAAGCGCGGGGTGCAAACGCATTTCCCCGTCGGATTTTATGGTGACTGCCTGTACCGCTTTTCCCTGCGCTGTTTTTACCGTTCCCACCGCCGAGACGACGCCCGAAACGCTCGCGTGAACCGGAACCGACACATACGCGTCACAGTCGCCCACGATTTGACCTACGCAAACGTCGTCCCCTACGGATACCGTCACAGAGCAGGGGGCTCCGATATGTTGGAGCATCGGCAGAGTGACCGCTTCTGTTTCAGCCAGGCGCGAAACCTCGCGGTCACGGGTGTTTTTATGGTCTAAGACCCTTACCCCGCCCTTGACTCTTGTGACAGGAGACAGGACACCCGACGCTTTTTCTCTCATTAACATTACCTCTCTTGTATGTTGTTTTTTTTATTTATTATTAGCGCGTACTGCTTTTGAAGAAGCGCAAGCGTATACTTCAAAACGGTACCGGTAAGAACTCCCGTAACGACGCTCAGAACGATGAGCAGGGGAGAGAGCGCGAAAACCGTTTTTCCCACAAGAAACGCGCAGACGAAAAGCTGACCGGCGTTGTGCAGCAGAGCCGAAATAATTCCGACGCCGGAAAAACCGAGCTTAAACCGCTTGAATTTCAGTAGAATTATCATCCCTAAAAGGCTCAGAAGACCGCCCGAAAGGCTTAGCAGGAACGCGGACGCGCCTCTTGTGATAAGCGCGAAAAATGCCTTGAAAACGGTTACAAAAAGCGCGTAAGGAACTCCGAGCGAGTAAACGCAGTACATGGTTATGATGTTTGAAAACCCGATTTTCATTCCCTGCACGGGCAAGAAAGAGGGGAGCAGCCCCTCAAGGAAGCTCAGAGCGAGCGCCTGTGCGCAGAGCAATCCGAAAAGCGCGGTTTTTTGCGCCGCGGCGCGGGTTTTACTCATTTCACACCTCGCTCAGTAGCTGACGGCGTCAAAGCCGGCTTCGCCGTTTTTATCGGATACCACGGTTACGGCAACCCTTGCGGGAAGGCAGACCGCCGTGCTGCCCGCGCTTTTAAGCGCGCCGCGCTTTTCACACATGCGGTCGGGGCAAAGCGCGTTGATAAAAGCGATTTGCCCGCCGCAGACGCTGAGAGTCACCACGGGGTCGGTCTGTATGACGATTATTTCCTCTGTGGCGTCTGTAAGATATACGGTTTTATAAAGCTCGCCGTTCACGGTGATTTCGGCTTTTAACGGGGAGTGAGCGGACGCCCCGTAAATATACGAGAGCAAGGCGGCAAGAAAAAGAGACGCTGCTATGAGCAGGGCGTCTGCCCTGCCGAAAAGGCGTATTCGTGAAAACTCCGTTATTCTGTTCAACCCGTTACTCCCGAAATATTTTTATCGCACAGCAGTTTGCAAATACATTATAAATGCTCACCTTATCTATTTTATAACATTGGGATTGATTTTTCAATATGATATAGTATACAATATATATAAATAATTTTGTTAAAGAAATACAAAAAACGGAAGTGAACGCGTGAATATTGATTTTTATATGCCCGCGCGCCTTATAAGCGCAGACCAATGCGTGAAAACAGGCGGCGATATATTCAAAAGCTTCGGCGACAGATGCCTTATCGTTACGGGTAAAAGCTCCGCGAAATTTAGCGGAGCGCTTGAACAGGTGACTGAAACGCTGAAAGAGCAAGGGATAGCTTACTCGGTTTTTTCCGAAATCAATCAAAACCCTACTGTTGACTCCTGCTTAAACGGCGGGCAAAGGGCGAGGGAGTATGGCGCCGGCTTTATAATAGGAATAGGCGGCGGCTCGCCGCTCGACGCGGCGAAGGCTGTCGCTATTTTCGCGGCGAACCCCGAATTTACGGCGGCCGATATATATACGAGAAGCATACCCGCCAAGGCTCTGCCCGTCCTTCTTGTCGGCACAACGTCCGGTACGGGCAGCGAGGTCACGGGAGTTTCGGTGTTGACGGACAGCTCCAGCGGGATGAAAAGAAGCATATCGGGAGCCGACTGTTACGCGAAGGTCTGTTTTCTCAACCCGAGATTTACGGACTCAATGCCCATGGACACCACTGTCTCTACGGGACTTGACGCTCTTTCCCACGCCGTAGAGAGCTGGTTTTCACCCAAGAGTTCGGAGATTTCAAAAGCCTGTGCGAAGCTTGCGCTGCCTAAGCTGTACAGGGGGCTTTTTGATATTTATAAATATGACAGGCTGCCCGGAAAAAAAGCGCGCGACGAGCTTTACTACGCCTCTATTTACGCGGGACTGGCGCTTAATATTACGGGAGCCGCTTTTCCGCATACGATAGGTTATGTTCTGACGGAGGATTTCGGCGTCGCGCACGGCAGGGCGTGCACGGCGTTTATGCCGGCGCTGATAAGCCGCGCGCAGGAGTTCTGCGAAGACAGGCTTAACGGTCTGCTTGACGCAATCGGAACGGATGAAAACGGGTTTATAGATACGGTCAAGGGCTTGACGGATGTAAAAATCAGCGTCCCTGACGGGAAAATCGCGGAATACTGCAAACGCTGGAACTCGAAAACAAAAAACTTTTTAAACAGCCCCGGCGGGTTTTCAGAAAGCGAGGCGTACAAGGCGTTAAAAACACTGAGCGGCATATAAAACTGCAATTCACTAAATAAAAAAAGGCTGTATGAAGGCGTCCTCCCACAGGGATTGGTAATCCCTGAAAAACTCGGCATAGTCGTTTATTACGGCTATGCCGTTTTTTCGTGCGTTTTCGGAATCTCGACTGCGCCGATGCAGTTGTAGATAATCTGGATGCGCTGGGTACGGACGCCATCGACCTTTTCTGCCTTGTAGACGATGATTTTCTCAATGAACTCGCGGATTATCTCGCCGTCCAATTCCGTGAAATCCGTGTAGCCCTTGACCCGTGTGAGAAAGCGGTCGATGTTGAGCGCCCGCTCTTTTGTGGCGTCGAGCATGGCTTTGAGCACCGTAGCTCTCTCTACGAGGGCTTTCTGCTCGGTCTCGTAATCGGCGGACATCCGGCTGAAACGCTCCTCCGAGATTTTCTCCATCACATGGTCTTCGTAAAGACGCTGCATGATTTTGTCCAGCGCCGCTATCCGCGCCTTCCTCTGCTCGTATTCCTTCTGTGCAAGCCGCATATCAGCAGCGTGTTTTTTCTCGGAATCCCTTTGCACCAGCTCGACAAACTCATGCTCGTGTTCGCTGGTAAAGGCTATGACCCGCTTCAAATCGTCCATCACCAGCTCCTCAATGACCACATTGCGTATCTGATGGGAACTGCACAAGCCCTTCTTTTTGCGGTATGTAGCGCAGACGAAATACTCCTTGTCATGTGTCCAGCCGTTGGCTCTGACCTGATATAGCTTCGCGCCGCAGTCGGCGCAGTACATCATGCCGGAAAGAGCGCCCATTTCGCCCATACGCGACGGTCTGCGTTTCCCCTCACGGATTTTCTGGACGACTTCCCATGTAGCCTCATCGATAATGGCTTCGTGGGTATTTTCGAAAATCTGCCAGTCCTCCGGAGCATTCCAGACCTTGACCTTGCTCTTGTAGGACTTTTTATATGTCTTGAAATTGACCGTGTGTCCGAGATACTCCATTTTCGCGAGTATATCCGCGACCGTCCGTGACTGCCATGCGTAAGGATTTTCTGGCTGTCTCGCCGGAGTATTTATGCCCATGCAGTTCAGATGCACCGTAGGCACCTCGATACACCGCTGTTCCAGCTTTCGGGCTATCTGCGTAGGGCCCAGCCCCATCATGCACATTTTGAAAATGTCCTTGACCACCTCGGCGGCTTCTTCATCAACGACCCACTTCAGCTTATCCTCGGCGCTCTTCACATAGCCGTATGGCGGATTCGTGCAGAGCGGCTTGCCGGATTGACCTTTGGATTTGAACACGGCACGAATCTTTTTGCTGGTGTCCTTTGCGTACCATTCGTTCATGATGTTCAAAAATGGAGTGAAATCGCTGTCCTGCTGGTTTGCGCTGTCCACGCCGTTGTTGATGGCAATGAAGCGAACCTCGGCGTTAGGAAATGCGACCTCTGTGTAATAGCCCACCTTTAGGTAATCACGCCCAAGCCTCGACATATCCTTTACGATTATCGTGCCGATGCGCCCTTCGTCCATCTCGGACACCATGCGCTGGAAATCCGGCCTTTCAAAATTAGTGCCTGAAAATCCGTCGTCCACAAAGAACGAGGTGTTGTGGAAACCATTGTCGTCAGCGTACTTTTTGAGTATAGCCTTTTGGTTTACGATGCTGTTACTGTCTCCCGCAAGCTCGTCGTCACGGGATAATCTGCAGTAGAGAGCCGTTATTTTATCAGCGTCCGATGCCGCAGCTGTTCTGCGGCTGGTGCTTATCGTTGACTGTCTATACATATAATCCTCCGTTTCCGACAGTCTTCAAGCGGTTGGCATCGTGTATATTACCGTACTATTTTGAAGAAGTCGAGTGTATTTGCGGATATAAATCCGAACAGTTTGATATGTTTTCGCGGCTTTTCGCGCCGGTCAGAATGAGCCGTTTTAGCTTGTCGTATGCCGTTTCCTTCGCCGCGTTGCTCACCATCGATTCCACCACATAGATGGTGCCGCCTATGGCTTTGCGGGTGATGCGGCTATTTATTTTTTCATCCATAAGCGACACCTCCCGTCTATGCTATGGATAGCGGCGCTGCGCCTGTGTGACAAGAACAGCGCCGCCGGTAGGGATTACTCAGCCATCTGAATGACCTTTACAGCTTCAGAGCGGATAAGACGCCCTCCCAAACGCTCCACGCCGAGATAACCGGTCTTATTGGCGAAGGAGTATTTTTCGTGCAATGCCCTGACCTGAAGCGGTTCTTGCTCGACAATCCAGTAAAAGGACATATCTCCGAACGCGATAGGCTTGCTGCCGCTTGCCGCAGAAGGCATATGGTTGGTGATAACCACGGGTCTGCCGAGCAGCGTGTCGGCTGCGCCGCGCCAGAGGTAATTGCCGGTGCTGTCCTTGAGGTCGCGGAGCGCCAATGCAGTCTCGTCATTCATCGTCCAGATGGCGTTCATACGGTATTCCGGCTTCAGCGAGAAGAACAGCCTGTTCACCTCATCGAATGCGATAACGGAAACAGAAGCGGCTGTTATGCCCACATCAGCGCCGTCCGTAGGGTGAAGAATGCCACTCGGCGCGTCCGAGCCGTCGCCGTTGATGAAAGCGTCCTCCTCCGCTTTTCCGAAGATTCGGGCAAAATCGCGAGTCAGATAGCCCTCGATGTCGAAGCCTGTGTCGTACACAAAGTTGCTGTCCAGCATCGAAATGCAGGCGAGCTTGTGCATCTCCAGCCTGAGGTAGGTCGCGTTCAGGTCGGCTTCGGGAACAGTGCCGTTTTCACCCACCCATTCCGCATCGACAGGCGTATCCGTAGTGATGATCCTGTCGCTGTTCGCGGCGGCCTTGATTGTGGTAGCGTAGCGGCGGAACAGGTTTTCTTTGGCTAACGCCGCCGTATAAGCTGCTGCGGTATCGCGCGGGAGAGTACAGAGGTGGTGAGCCGGGTCGTTCGCCATGTCACGCAGTTCCGGCGCAACAGCAGCGTTTCTCATGCTCTTCCAGAAAGCATCGGTGATTTTTTCGTAAGTTAACATTGTAATATCCTCCTAATTTAATAACAGTTTTTGCAGGTGTAGACGGCCAGCGTGTGCCGGTCGAGGTGCGGCGCTATGGAGTCCATGACCGCGCCGCAGTAGGGACAATGGATGGTGTACCTGAGATAATCCGTCATGCTGTGGGGCTGCCTTGCATGGAGCCGGTAGCGATTCGGGATAAATTCTTCAAGGTACAGGTCGTGATGGTCGTTGACGCAGCCATAATCGGTATTGCCGAACATGGGTGTTTTGTCTGTGCCGGCCATATTGGTGTCCACAAGAGGATGGTACTTGATGTCCGTCATGCGCTTTTCCTCCTGAATCTATCATAGCGGTGTTTGAGCAGAATGGCGTGGATACGGCCGATGTAGCCTCTGTCGATGCAGTCCTGCAGCATCTGATCGATAGTGCCATACCAGCAGCTCCCGCCGCGACAGCGCATATTGAGGTACTTGTCCTTGCTCATATCTCTGGGAACGAGCAGAACGGCGGCGTCCTCGTGCGACTGCGGCACGACAGCCAGCAGGTGGAAGGCGGCAAGGTTCATATCCATGCGCAGGTAGCGCTCCAGTCGTTTATTCAGCTTCATGCGCTCACACCTCCTCGTCGGCAAGGGGATTGCCGGAGAGGTCGAAGAAGCGTCCCTTGCAGTACGCCATCGCCTCGTCATAGCTGCCGAACACAAGGCAGGAGCAGCCATATTCGACCTTCCATATCGGGAAGTCTGGGTCGTTGTTCTGGGAAACAGCCACAGGCTGGCCCTTGCGATTCTGGAGAAGGAAGTGGCAGTTGTAGTGGCCGCGAGAGAACATTTCTCTGTCGTTGGCTGTGAAGCGCGGCTTTGCGCCGTAGGTTATCTTGCGTTTCATGTTGTTTTCCTCCATTTTGTTTGATTTTGGGCTATATACCCGTTTGAATTCGCGTTTTTGTGTACGAAGCCCCACGCCGCTGTCCGAAATGAAAAGCTGTGGAGGTTCGACCTCCCCCACCCTCACAGGTGGTTTATACAGACATAGGCACCGCCTCCTTTCCGCTCTGGGCATCTATGTGGCAAGTAATTATGTTTTTTCTCTAAGGAAGCTCTCGCGAGGAAATGACCTGTATCACCTGCCACGTAAACGCCCATCACAAAAACCTCGCCAACTTATACCCGACAAGTAGAGTGGTCTTTTCACCGCCGCCCAGCGGTCGTTTGCGAACGACTGTGCCAAAGGCGCGCAGCGCCTGATTGAAGTTGCGATTGCTTTCCGGGTAGCAGCCGTTGGTGGCGCACCAGTCACGGTAGGCAACATACACATCAGAAGTCTTGATATCCACGCTGCCGCAAGGCTCAAGGCACTCGTCAGCGAAGAGCTGTATCTTGTCGCTGTCGTGGGAGTATTCCATCGTAGCCTCGGACACCGACTTCGGTATCGTGAAGCCCTCCTTCTGGAGCATGGCGTACCCGCGCAGCAGCCAGTTGAGGATGGCGCTCTGTGTCTCCGGCTTGGAGAACTCCGCTTTCAGCGTCTTGTCTTGCTCCCATTCCTCAAAATGCCTGTCGAAAGGCACAATCAGCACACGCCCGCTGGTGAACAGCGTCATATCGTTGATGACGGGCAGATAGTTGGTGTTGACGTACAGCTTGAACTGCGGGGCAAAGTCGAAGGAGTTCTCATGCAGGAAACGAGCGTTCAGCGTGTCGTTGCCGGTCATGCTCTTTACCTGTGCCGCATTCAGTAACAGCCCACGGCTCGGCTCGGAGATGTTGGCGAAGCGCACTCCCACCAGCCTTGCAATGTCCTCGCTGGGTGCTTGGCTGTTGCTGTACTGCTTGAGCGCGATGGTTTCCGGTCTGACCGCTTTGCCGTAGTCGCCAAGAACGCGCAGGATGCTTTCCATCAGCGTGCCCTTGCCGTTTCTGGTGGTCTCGCCGTAGAGGAAGAACATACACTCAAAGCGCGTATCTCCGCTGACGGCATAGCCGAGCGCCTTTTGCAGAAACTTGGCTTTTTCCTTGTCTCCGCTCATAATTTCGTCGATGAAACGCTCAAAGCGCGGGCTTACCGCTTTCGGGTCATACTTCACACGGGCAATCTTGGTGAGTCTGTCCTCCGGGCTGTGTTCACGGAACTGCATGGTGCGTAAATCGAGGGTGCCGTTGATGCAATTGAACAGGTAGCGGTTTGTGTCGAACTCCTCCATAGAAATCGGATACACGCTCTGAGCGTCGCTCAGAACAGTCAGACGCACTCCGCGAATCTGCCATTTGGCGCAGTAGTCGAGATAACTTTTCCGATCTCGCTCATCGCGGATGCCGAGGGCGTAGACCGTAAGCGCGTCCGCGAGATCTTTGCATAATTCCATGACCCGAAGATTGCCGGTGTCCACTGTCCAGCGTGTGCCGTCGTAAAAATGCCAAGCTTTGCGTTCGGGCACATATCTCGCGCAGGGCTTGTAGATATCTGCGAACAGCCGTCCGGCACCGTTGTCCGCCCAGTTGTAGCGTTTGTTGTCATTCGCGTGCAGCTTCTGTAGCCGCTCGGACAGCTCACCGAAATCGTCCTCGATGCCAAACATCGGAGCATAGCAGGAGGAGCAGTTTGCCGCAGCCTTTTCAAGCGTGATGCGCCCGTAGGTGGTGCCGCTCTGCGCTCTGTCCCACTTGTCGCGCATGAGGCCGCTTTCACGGAACAGCCTGTCCATCTGCCCGATGTCCCTGCCGCACCAAAACGCGAGGAGAGAGCAGAGCGCGAGGTCGGCCTCGCTGTGTGAAGCGTAGCTTCGGATATCGCCCTCCCAGAGCCGCAGGAAAGCGTCGCTGTTTTTCGCGGAGGAGGCCTTTGCGATAACGCTCTCATCGGTAAGATAGGACACGCTGCCGCTTTTGCGCGGAGCGTCCGCTTTCTTTTCCGAGCGGAGCATATATCTGTCCAGCATTGTCTGCAGTGCCGATTCCGCTTCGATGATGTCTCCCGCCTGAAACACGTTTCCCGTCACGGTCACGAACTTGTTGGTCGAGCCGTACACATACACCTCCAGCCCGATTTTCTGCTTATTGATGTAATACTTGGCGGTGTCATGCTTAAAGCCCGTGGCCTTGAAGATGATACGCAGTCCTGTGCCGGAGGGACTTTTTTCGACATAACTGCCCTTGAACAGCGCCACGATTTTCTGTGCCATATCGGTGAGCTTGCCGTTTTCGTCAATGCAGTGGTCGATGTCCACGGCGCTGAAACCACGAAAAATGCCTATCCCAAGACCATCATATTTTTCGACTACCGCGATGGCGGCGGCGTAGTCCGAGAATGTTTTCTCGTTGTTGGGCAGCGCCTTATTGCCATTTATCTGATACGGCACCTTTGTCAGCTTACTGTCCTTCTTGCGCTCCTCATATCGCCACAAGCAGAACACGGCGTTGTCGCGGAGGTCCTGCGGTAGATTGTCGTATTGCATTTTGTTCACTTCCTTCATGTTTATTGAGCCTGCCATTCTGAATGCCGCTCCCCTCAAGTCCTCCGTCAAAGAAAAGAAGCGAAAACTAAAGTCGGGAGAAAATTTTCTTTTCCTCACTACCCACTGGACAAAGCAGAGCCGTTTCGGAAAAACTGCGGAACTTAATTTCTCTCCTCACTACCCACTGGAAAATTTGAGGCCGATCGTACAAAACTTTTTGAAAAAATTTCTGCCCTCATTTCTCGCTGGACACGAGCAGCGCGTTTTGACGAATAAATCTAAAATTTTCTTTGTCCTCATTTCTCGCTGGACACAAGCGGCGCGTTTTGACGAAGGTTTTTTGATATTCTCTTGCCTCACTACCCACTGGAAAAAATGAAGCCAAGTGGTTCACGCTTTTTGTAGATTTCGTTCTCCTTCGCCATACGGACATTTCGTGGCGGTTTTATTGAGTGTTTTTGGGAAAATTCTTTCTCCTCTCACTTTCTAAAGGACAGGCAAAAAGAAAATCCGTACCCAAATGAGCAAAAAAATAGACCTTTCGACAAATTTCATCGAAAGGCCATAGACTCTTTCACTTTTTCGTGATATAATGAATGCAATAGTCTTGGAGGTGCGATATGGCTGTTAGTTACAAGAAGTTATTCCATATGCTCATAGACAGAGATATATCCAACGCCCAGCTTCAGAAGATGGCGGGCTACAGCGCGAATATAACCACACGGCTCAAGAACAACCACTATGTATCGCTTGAGTCCGTGGAAAAAATATGCCGGGTGCTTGATTGCAAGGTAGACGATATCGTGGAGTTCATCTCGGACAATAATTTTGACAAATGACAGTGGAATCCGTTTTATAGGACACCACAACTGATATATTTATCATATAAGGCGAAGTGAAAATACTAAACATTATATATGGATTGCAGCTATTGTGAAAGGAGGAAAGTATGGTAAACAGATCGTACCCTATTACGATGGAGGTTTCCGGAAACACGGCGTTATGGACAAGACCAGACAGCGGGGACTCTCCATGTAGCTATCCGGCACCAACATATTCAGCTACTCGCGGACTATTTGAGAATGTACTATGGGGACCTGCTATTCTTGTGATCCCAAGAAAAGTTGAGCTGTGCAGCGTACCGCAGTACCATTCCTATGCAACGAACTATGGAGGGCCGCTTCGAAGCGCTACGTCGATCAAGAGCGGAAATAACTATCAATTATTTGCCACTGTGCTGACGGATGTGTGCTATCGCCTCTATGCGGATGTGATACCTAATCCGGATAAAGTCGGCCTACCAGAAAGAGCAGCATCATGGGATCAACGGACAACATCGCCGGGACACGCCTATCAGGAGATGTTTAATCGCCGATTGAAGCGCGGCCAATCTTATGCAACCCTGTCCTTAGGTTGGGGTGAATTCACGGCATCTTATTTTGGCCCATTTCGGAGAACAACACAGGTATGTACAGCGCTCCCGGATATTTTGATTCCTTCAATGTTACGCGGCGTTTTTCAAAGCGGATACAATTCTGAATATTGTGCGGTTTACGACACTAATGTATGCATTCACGAAGGTGCGCTTGTATATCCGAAAAGAGGCGATTGCCGATGATCAACGAATTGAGTAAACTTGCGGAAGCAATGGAGAAATCAAACATACAGGCGCAGAACTGGCATAGAAAATACAAACCAATCCCAAACATAAGGGCAAAAGCACCGTGCGTTCGTATTTTGATCTCTGACGGTAAAGTGATAGAGCTTTCATCTGTCGAAGAAAAGGTCGGGTCAGACCTACGAAAATACGGAACAAATCAGGGCTCATATCCATGCATGAATTTAGCACCGCTTTATCGGATCACTAACAGTGAATTGAAGAAAAAGTTGTCATCCCTTCACTCTGAAAACTTGGATGAGGAGACGATCGACGAAATAAGAAGTTGGTGTATGGAAAACAACTGGGGTAAAAAATTTCAAGGGAAATATAAGATTTCTATTGAAAATACGACAACCGAGCTTGCTTCTCTTATCCCAGATTTTCAGCCCATACGGATATTGATAA
This sequence comes from uncultured Eubacteriales bacterium, assembly GCA_964597515.1. GTDB lineage: Bacteria > Bacillota > Clostridia > Oscillospirales > Acutalibacteraceae > DTU089. Next base: position 12,883 of record CAZQXZ010000026.1, read on the forward strand.
GCGAGAGTGGTTTTTTTGTTGATCCTGTTATCCTTCATCGGGAACTGACAAACGTGGCTATCGGGATGCTACGGAGCAGAGTTAATGTTTCATTGGCACTCAATATTTTATTCTTCTATGGTAATCCCAATGAAAAACCAGAGGATGATTATGGCTCTGTTTCAATTGTGTTTGATACACCAAGACTGATCGATATGGGCATACCGGTACTAAGCAATAAATTCACTTCAGCCTTCAATACCGCTTTGTTATCGGCGGATTCGATGGGACTGAGCAACCCCGGCACAGGCGATTTAGATGCCTTTGGTATTGAGTTTGAGCCGCTGGAAGAACCTATGCCAGAAGTAAAGCTAGCTGGCGGGTTTGATGTGAAGCTTCGCACGATGTTTAAAGAACAGCGTTGCCAAACGAGATACCGCCGGATTGAAAATGCAAGCTACCCAATCTCTTCACAAATGCGAAAAAAACTTCAGGCGGCTCTTGGCTGGCTTGGCAGTGCAGAACACAAAAATATTACATGGATCAATACGGATAAAAATGAAATTCTGTTTGTATATCCGACTACGCTACCAGAAGCTGAGATCTCTTACACAAGGATGTTTAAGCGTCCGAAGCAAAGAGCTATCGCATTTGAAGAACAGGCAAAGAAGTTTATTGACGAAATACATCAGAGCAAAAAAGCGGGAACAGATTCACATGCTGAGAAAATCCAGCTATTCGTTCTCAGAAAGATTGATAAAGGCCGTACAAAGGTCGTCTACACCCGGCAAACTGATCCGTATGAACTTGAAAAGCAAAGCGAAGCATGGACAGCAGGCTGCTTGAATCTCCCTTTATTTGCATTCGGTCAGCCAGACGTGCCGTTCCCTTTGGACGCGGCAGATATTCTGAACCGTTTTTGGAACCAGAAGGGTGAGTCAATAACGGACAAGTTCAAGCCGATACCAAAGTATCACGGGATGGAGCTACTGATGGACAGTAACTTCCCGGTGGCAGCCGACCTTCATTGTTTAGCGGAAAAGGCAATAACGATGGGCGCATTTCTGGGGTACAAGCTTGCCGAAGGAAATCTGAATCATCCAATATGGGATAAAATTAAAGATATGCTGGCACTGATGGGGTTACTGCTCTATCGTGAAGGTGTAGGAAAGGATACTTACATGGAAAATTTACCTTATCTCTACGGACAAATGCTCAAGGTATCGGACGAGCTTCATGCGCTCTATTGCAAAGTGGTGCGTGATAACGAACTGCCGACACAGCTAGCTGGCGGAAGTCTGTATCAGGCTGCGGCAGAGGCACCGATTCGTACACTGAATCTGTTGGGACAACGAATGAACCCGTACATTTTATGGGCAAAAACCTATCGCACAAAAGTCATATCCGAAAAAGGGAAAGAAAGCTGGAGAGCCGGATGGCTAATTTCATTGTATGAAAATACAGCCGCAGACCTCCATGCTGCATGGAACGCTCAAACCAGATTCAACGATGAGGAAAAAGCGATGCTGTTTATCGGGTATCTTGCGAGTTTCCCTAAGAAAGAACAGGCCGTAGATGACACAAAATACACAAAAAATACTGAGGAGGTAACTGACAATGAGTAACGAAATTAAACGTGCAACGGGTCTTTTGGTGATTGAAGTTGTCAATTCCAATCCGAACGGCGATCCCGACCGCGAGAGCGATCCGCGTCAGCGACCGAATGGTTGCGGAGAGATCTCGCCGGTTTCGTTCAAGCGTAAACTCCGTGATCTGTTAGATGACCACGACGCTCCGTTTTTTAAAGCGCTGCCTGAGAAGTACAGCCTTAATCCCAATAATTACTTTATTTTGGAGCATCGCGGGCGTGACAGAAACTCAATTACAGCTGAGATGGGAAAAGACCCTTCAAAATTTATGGAAAGCGAATTTGTGCGTAAATATTGGGATGCCCGTGTTTTTGGCAACACATTTTTGGAAGAAAAAAGCAAGAAAAATGATGATGACGGCAATGACAGCGCAACAGGGAAAAAAGAAAAGATCAATAAGAAAGAATTCATCAAAACCGGAGTTGTGCAGTTCGGCATGGGTGTCTCCATTGCTCCTGTTAGTATTCTCCGCCAGACCAATACAAACAAAGCTGGTGTTCAGGAAGGTAAAAATGCTGGCATGGCGCCGCTTGCTTATCGTATCGTCGAACACGGCGTGTATTGTATTCCTTTCTTTGTAAATCCAAATTACGCCCACAAGAGCGGCTGCACCGCTGATGACATTGAGCTTTTAAAACTGTTGATCCCCTACGCCTATGAGATGAACCGCTCCGCCATTCGCCCGGATGTCCGCCTGCGTCACGCTTGGTATGTCGAGCATAAAAATATGCTGGGAAGTTGTCCGGAGCATCTGCTCTTTGAAGCGTTGACGCCGGAAAAGCTGGGCAGCAAAACCGATCCTTCCACAGCATGGAGTGAGTATCAGGATAAAACAGAGCTGCCGGAGGAGCTGCTTTCCCGCGTGGACAGTTGCATCGATCTGGTCAATCTGTAATGGAGTATCTCGCACACAGCGCAAAGGCAGACAGCCCTTCCCAAACCTATGCTGCCCATGTGGAGGGTGTCTGCCACAGAGCCGAACGGTATGCCGATGAAGCGGAACGCCATTCACGTATTTGCAAAGGGCAACTGAAAGACATTGTGCGGCGCAGCGCGCTCTGGCACGATTTGGGCAAGCTGGATAGTGACAATCAAGCTGTACTAAACGAAGCCAACGATAAACAGCGCCCTCTCCCATGGAATCACACTGACGCCGGAAGCGCCACGTTGAAAGCAAGTAACAGCCTGTATTCAGCGCTTGTTGTCTACTCCCACCATACCGGGCTGCCTAATATGGAGGCTGAATGCTCAAGGGGCAACAATATCTTTCGTGATGATCGAGCCCAAGTAAGAAACCATGTTGATGATGAAATGGCGGAGCTGATCAAGCGACATATGGAAATTCTTTCAACAGATGACCGCAACCCGGAAGAGCCCTATGGAGCCAATCAACCCGTCCTTTTCCGTATGGCGCTCTCCTGCCTTGCAGATGCCGATCATACGGATACCGCAGCCGCTTATGGGCAGGTGCCAAAACGAGAAAAGTTGCCATCGCTTTGTGCTAAGGAACGACTAGAGGCATTGAACCAATATATATCGAAACTGGGTGGTGGTGATGAGCGCAGCAGTCTCCGCAGCGAAATGTATTACGCCTGCCGTGACGCAAAGGCAACAGGCTCATTTACCGCCTGCGACAGCCCTGTTGGATCAGGAAAAACAACGGCGGTGATGGCACATTTGCTCAGACAGGCGATTGAGCGAAACGCACGACGAGTTTTTGTCGTTCTGCCTTATACCAACATCATAAAGCAATCGGTGGATGTTTATCGAACGTCACTGGTGTTGCCTGGCGAAAAGCCAGACGAGGTTGTGGCGGAACTGCACTGCCGTGCGGATTTTCAGGACAAAGATACGCGTTATTTAACGTCACTATGGCGCGCACCCATTATTGTTACAACTGCGGTCGCTTTTTTCGAGACGCTGGCATCCAACAGGCCGGCGGCTCTAAGAAGACTTCATGAACTGCCGGGAAGCACTATTTTTGTCGATGAAGCACACAATGCCTTGCCGCTAAAGTTGCTTCCCCTTGCATGGCGATGGATGAACACGCTGGCGGAGGAGTGGGGCTGCTATTGGGCGCTGGCTTCAGGTTCTCTTGTGCGGTATTGGCAGCTTAAGAGTTTGAAGCCAGTTGAAATGCCTCATCCCGTTGTTACCGAACTAATCAATGAAAAGCTACACGATCAGCTTATGCGGTATGAACAACACAGAGTTTCTTTTCGATGGAAGCCCGAGGCTGTCAGCCGTAAGAAATTAGTGGAATGGGTACAGAGCCTGCCCGGACCACGGCTGCTTATTCTCAACACGGTGCAAAGCGCTGCGGTGATCGCAGACGATTTTTGCATCGCATATGGACGAAGCTGTGTTGAGCACCTGTCAACGGCATTGACGGCAGATGATAGGAACAGCACAGTAGACCGCGTGAAAGCACGGCTGGCGGATAAAAATGACACAGAATGGACTCTTGTTGCAACATCATGTGTTGAGGCCGGAGTAGACTTTTCTTTCCGGAGCGGCTTTCGTGAATTAGCCTCTCTGCTCTCCCTTTTGCAGGCTTCCGGCAGGGTGAACCGCAATGGGTTTTATAAAGGTGCAATCATGTGGAGTTTTACCTTGCAGGATGATTCCATGCTGAAAAGCAACCCTTGCTTAGATACTTCGCGTGAGGTTCTGAAAAGTTATCTTATAAAAGATGTGAAAATTGCGCCGGAGCTCAGCACGGAGTCCATGAACGATGAGATTATACAAGATGACAGCTGTATTAAAATGATTAACCATCTGAATGAGCTGGAAGACTCGATGCAGTTTGATGCTGTCTGTAACGAGTTCGTTGTAATTGAATCAAATACTGTGCCTGTTGTAGTGGATGACGAGCTTGCAAAGTCGATTGAATATGGCCGCGGTGATTGGCAGTTGCTGCAAAGACAGTCTGTATCCATCCGCCGTGAGAGAATAAAAACATGGGGTCTGAAAGAACTTGCAAAGGGCGTATTTCAGTGGACGTTGCGTTATGATCTCTTTCTTGGATATATGCGCGGCGTTCTGGATATTGAGAGAAGCAAAAATGATACACTGATTTTTTAGAGTAGGTACTGTTTACTGCACAAAACTATATTACAAATTTCACCGGTGGAGGAAGAGAGACTGTTTAACCTTCCGTGTAAATGGGAATAATCACCATATAAGAAGTAATGGAGGATTATTCAATGAAAGAGAGAAACGAAAGAATATCAGAGCTAACAAAAGCGCTTGCCGCAGAATGCGTTTCGACGCAGGATATAGCGAAACTGCTTAAAACACTTTTTGCAGGAACGATAGAGCAAATGCTTGAAGCTGAAATGGTTGAGCACTTAGGATACGCAAAACACAGCTCAGAAGGTAACAATAGCGGCAATTCACGCAATGGCTACAATAAAAAGACCATAAAATCCGAGTGGGGAGAGAGTGAAATCAGTGTTCCCCGCGACAGGAATGGCGAATACGAACCTAAAGTTATCGAAAAAAGGCAGACCCGTACAGACGAAATCGAACGCAGAATATTGGCTATGTACGCAAAAGGCATGTCGGTACGAGATATTGAAGACCAACTCCGTGATATATACGGAGCGGAGATCTCTCCCGCACTAATTTCAAATATTACGGACAAGATTCTGCCGCAGGTCACCGAGTGGCAAACCAGACCCCTTGACGAATTATATCCGGTAGTGTTTTTTGATGGCATATGGTTTAAAATGCGTAAAGATTCCAAGGTTGTTAAAACCTGTGTGTATACCGTTTTAGGCGTTAACACTGAGGGTAGAAAAGAGCTTCTCGGAATTTGGAACAGCGCGAGTGAGAGCGCAAGTTTTTGGACAACTGTTTTCAATGAATTAAAGAATCGGGGTGTCAAAGACATTCTGATTGCCTGTCATGACAATCTTTCCGAATTTGGGAACGCTCTTGAAACAGTTTTTCCGAAGACTGAGAATCAACTCTGTGTTATTCACATGATAAGAAACTCGACAAAATATGTCTCATACAAAGAAATCAAGCCGGTAATGGCTGATTTAAAGAAAGTCTACACCGCACCGAGCGAAGAAGCGGCACTGTTCGCTCTTGAAGAACTGCGTGAGGCATGGTCTTCGAAATATCCTCAGATGCTTAAGGTTTGGGATGAAAACTGGAGCGAGGTTTCTGCTTTTTTCAAGTATCCCGATGAAGTCAGACGTCTGATTTACACCACAAATGCAGTGGAAGGATTCCACAGAATGTTGAGGAAGTACACTAAAACCAAAGTGATATATCCGACAGACGATGCACTTCGGAAGTCGATTTATCTAACAGCGCAGGAAATTGCAAAGAAATGGATGATGCCGATGCAAAATTGGGGCATAATAATGGGGCAGCTGATGATATTTTTCGAAGAACGCTTTAAATCGGTGAAAATTGCGTGAGTAAAAAGCAACGGGGACTCTGTCCCCGGACCCCTGAGGTTTTTTACGTCGGGGCATACCGGTGAGAAAAACGGCGAGCATTTAACCCGCCGTCCACCGTTTAAGCCGCAACAAACGTGTGGTCGCTCCTCAGCGTTGCCACGATTATGCTGCTTATTTAGGATTAACAATATCTTGGTTATTTATTCCGTTTACACGGATTAGAGGACACTCCCGAGGAAAAATCGAAGGCAGATTTCTTTAAATGGCATGTTGTTAGTTATACTATTCTTAATTGAACAAAAAGACCACACTAAAGGTTTTATCCTTCGGTGTGGTCTTTACTTTTTAGCTCCGCTTGAAGCTGTCACTCAAGTTTTTTCGTTTAATCCCTGTGTGAACGCACCAAAAGCAGCCCTTTTTATTTCGCGAGTTTTGAGGTTTTGCGCTGAGCCATTACGAGGTCATAGTAAATACCCTTGCTTTTCATAAGCTCCTTATGCGTGCCGGTTTCGGCTATTCTGCCTTTTTCGATGACTATTAGTCTGTCGGCGTTGCGCAGCGTCGAGAGTCTGTGGGCTATGGCGATGGTGGTGCGGTTTTTAGTAAGCCTAGCTATCGCCTCTTGAATTTTACCCTCGGTTTCGGGGTCGAGAGAGCTTGTAGCCTCGTCAAGAATAAGGATTTTCGGGTTTTTCAGTATGGCTCTCGCTATGGCTATTCTCTGCCTTTCGCCGCCGGAGAGCGAGTGTCCGTTTTCGCCCACTGCGGTGTTGTAACCGTCCGGCAGCTTCATGACGAACTCATGGGCGTTGGCGGCTTTCGCCGCCGCCATAACCTCCTCGGGTGAGGCGCCCGGGCGCGCGTAGGCGATGTTGTCGTACACGCTCCCCGAGAAAAGATAAGTCTCCTGAAAAACGACGCCGATGCTGCCCCTCAGCTGAGCCTGCTCAATATCCCGAATGTCGGCGCCGTCGATTGTTATCGAGCCGAGCGACGGGTCGTAAAGTCGCATGCAAAGGTTGATAAGTGTGGATTTACCCGCGCCCGAGTGACCGACAAGCCCTATCATTTCTCCCGGGTTGATTTTAAGGGAAATGTCCTTCAATACAGGCTCGTATGATTTGTAGCCGAATTCAACGTCCTTAAACTCCACGGCTCCGCCGGCGTTAAGCGTTTTCGGCTCTTTTGCGTCTTTAACCGAAAAGTCCTCGTCGAGGATTTCATAGAGCTTGACAAGGCTCGTGGAGGCGTCGGCAATCCTTCTGGGCAGGGTGGACATCCAGCGCACAGGGTTGTAAAGGTACGCGAGATATGTGTTGAATAAAACAAGCTCGCCGAGCGTCAACTCGCCTTTCAAGACCATCCTTCCGCCGAAATAAAGGATAAAGAATTCGCCTATGGTTATAAAGTTGCCTACGACAGGGAAGGTAACAGACCAGAATTTTTCGTTTGATGAGGAAATTTTCGCGAGCGCGCGGGAGGCGTCCGAAAATTTGCTTATCTCACGCTCCTCTTTTCCGAACGACTTGACCACCCGTATCCCCTTGATAATGTCATGAAGTATAGAGGTGGCACGCGCGTCGGCGCGCCACTGCTTTTCATAACGCAGCCGTATTACCGCCCAAAAGCGCTTAATCACAAAAAAACCTATCGGAATGGGGAAAACGACAAGAAGCGTAAGCGAAACGCTTGTACGCAAAAGCATTGTCAGCGAAACGGCTATGATAATGAGCTGGGAAATCAGGTACCGTCCCTGCTGATTAAAGAATTCCTTGACGGTCTCGGTGTCCCTTGTAATTCGCTTTATGAGGTTGCCGCTCGTCTTTTTTGATATAGAGGACAGCGACTGCCGCTGTATTTTATCGTACACCGTAATCCTCAAATCGTTTGAGAATTTGGAGCCTATGCGGTTTGAGACGCGCGCGCTGAAAATGCTGAGAATTCTGCCCAGCGCAAAGGTTACGCACATTAAAGCGGCGAGAACCGCTATACCCGTTCCCTTATTGTCAAAGTAGGGGGCGGCTCCGGCGGCGGGAGAAATATAATCGTCCACAAGCCGTTGGTTAAAGAGGGGCATAATCGCCGAAAGGAGGTTGGAAATAACCATCAGCACTCCCGAAAAGACGACGAGCGGCAGATATTTTTTAAAGAATTTAAGCGCTCTTGTGAATATATAGCCTTTTTTCACGCAGAAAAGGCAGACGTCAATCCCCTCAATCAGATGACGCCCGCAGACA
>CAZQXZ010000027.1:0-19763 GCA_964597515.1 uncultured Eubacteriales bacterium
AAACGCTTGCGCAAAGCGGCGACGCTGTGCTGCTCTCTCCGGCGGCGGCAAGCTATAATAAATATAAGAACTTTGAGGAGAAGGGCAACCACTTTAAGCGGTGTGTCAGAAATGATTGATAAAAAAAGAAAAGCCGCCGGCAAAAAACCGGCGGCTTAAAATTTTGATTAATCGTCAGCTATTTCTTTTAATATATCATCAGGTATAGCCTCTCCGTGTTTTACAAGCATAATAGCTGCAAATGCAAGAAGGAAGCATATCGGGCAGTATACGAAAAGGGACATATATGTACCTGACAGCATACGAACAGCGCCATATACAATGGGCGTCGCTATTTGTGCAGAGAAAGTGGCTGTGTAGTAATAGCCTGTAAATGTGCCGATTTTTTCAACGCCGCCAATTTCAAGCACGAGCGGCAGAGTGTTTACAGTTATGAGCATATTCGCGGCGCCGCCGACTATAAGAGCAACCCAAACTAAAGCCATTCCTTGACCTGTCGCTCCTTGAACGACAAGATATGCAACAAAAGCGATAAGAAAAGCACTTAAACCAATAAGAATTGTCTTCTTCCTGCCTAATTTTTTACCAAGATATCCGGCAGGAACGGCGGCAACGGCAGATGCCACAACAAACATCGTCATCATAGAGGTTGCCTGACCAACGCTTTTGCCGAGAATTTCCGCCGCAAACAGAGCGAAGAACGTTTGAATGGAGTTAGTGCCGCAGAAAAGGAAGAAAAGACCGACGAGCATAAATATAAGGCTTTTACGCTCGCTCTTTGTAAGTTTAATCGCTTTTAGGCGCTCTTTTTCCGCTTTGGCAGCGGCTTTTGCGGCTTGTCTTTCGGCTTTCTCATCGTCTGCTTTTCTTTGGTCGGCATATGCCTTTAGCCTGCTGTCGGGCTCTTTTACAAAGAAGAATAAAATAACGGTCGCCGCAATCATAATGATAGCGCCGAATACGAAAACCCACGGAATATAAAGCTCCGGCTCTGTCTTTTTATCAAATCCGCCTATGGCGCAAACTATATCTGCGGAAAGCATAGCAAAAAGACCGCCGATGCCGCCCATAAGGTTTATTACGGCGTTGCCCTCGCTTCGCAAGGAGGGGTGCGTAAGGTCGGGCATAAGCGCCACAACGGGCGCGCGCCAAAGCGACATAATGAATACGAACATAATAATGCAGAACATTAAAGCGGGTATAACCGTCATTTTCGGAATAAGGATAAAGAATAAAGCCGAAAGCGGGGCGCCGAAAAATACGAACGGTCTGCGTTTGCCGAAGCGCGAATGGCAGCGGTCTGAAAGCTTTCCGAAGGTCGGCTGGAATATTACGCCGAAAATATTATCAAAGGTCATAATTATTCCGATAAAAAGCGGTACGAGCGTAAAGCCGCCCGCCACTGTGCCGACATCCTCTCCCGTAGCTGTTAAAAAGTCAAGTATCGCGGGGAACTTTTCTACGATTGCCGCTCCCCAGCGGGCAATCGTTTCGGATTTGCCGAGCATATTGTTAAGTATCGTGGTGACATAAGGGTCGTAAATGCCCCACGCAACAGAGGATGCCAAGAACCCAAAACCAATAAGTATTGTTTTGCCGTAATTCAGCTTTAATTTTTCAGCCAAAACAACGCCTCCCTATTCAGATGTTAATAATTAAAATAATTATATCATTATCAATCCGAAAAAACAACTTAAAATAAAAAACTTCTCCGGCACGCTTCAGGAGCGCCGGAGAAGTTTATGTAAATTTAAGCCGTAAACAGCTCTATATCGCTCTGTGCTGAGCCGATGCCCGAAATGCCGAATTTCTCTGCGAGAACCGTCGCCACGTTAGGCGAAAGGAAACCGGGAAGCGTGGGTCCTAAATGAATGTTTTTAACGCCGAGATACAGTAAAGCGAGAAGGACGATAACAGCTTTTTGCTCGTACCACGCGATGTTAAAGACCAATGGAAGCTTGTTGAGGTCGTCGAGTCCGAAAGCCTCCTTGAGCGTGAGCGCTATAACGGCAAGCGAATATGAGTCGTTGCACTGCCCGGCGTCAAGCACTCTCGGAATACCGCCTATGTCACCTAAGTTTAGCTTGTTGTAACGGTATTTAGCACAGCCTGCCGTAAGTATTACGGTGTCCGCGGGAAGCTTCTTCGCGAATTCGGTGTAATACTCCCGCGACTTCATCCTGCCGTCACAGCCCGCCATTACAAAGAACTTTTTAATGGCGCCGGATTTTACCGCCTCAACGACCTTATCGGCGAGAGCCAAGACCTGACCGTGCGCAAAGCCGCCTATAATACTGCCCGTCTCAATTTCAACAGGAGAGGGGAGCGTTTTCGCAAGCTCTATAATCTCGGAAAAATCCTTTTTGCCGCCGGCGTCTTCCGTAATGTGTTTACAGCCCGGGAAGCCCGTCGAGCCGGTGGTAAAAATCCTGCCTTTGATTTCATCGCTTCTCGGGGGAACAATACAGTTTGTGGTAAAGAGTATGGGACCGTTAAAGGGTCCAAACTCGTCAAGCTGCTTCCACCACGCGTTTCCGTAATTTCCGACTAAATGGTCATATTTCTTAAACGCCGGATATGAGTGAGCAGGGAGCATCTCTCCGTGCGTATACACGTCTACACCCGTGCCCTTTGTCTGTTCAAGAAGCTGCTCAAGATCTGTCATATCGTGACCCGAGATAAGTATGGCGGGATTTTTCCTAACTCCGATATTGACGCTTGTCATCTCGGGAACGCCGAACCTTGACGTGTTCGCCCCGTCAAGCAGCGCCATGACCTTAACGCCGTATTCGCCCGTTTTAAGCGTAAGCGCCACAAGGTCGTCCGCAGAAAGCGAATAGTCGAGCGACGCTGCCAAAGCCTCGTAGATAAAGGCGTAAATCCCGTCATCCTCAGAGCCGATATTCAGTGCGTGCTCCGCGTAAGCCGCCATGCCTTTCAGTCCGTATATTATCATTTCGCGCAAGGAGCGAACGTCCTCGTTTACGGTTGACAGCACACCTATCGAAGCCGCCTTTTGAAGCATTGATTCAAGGGAGAGCGCGGTAAAAACGGCGCAGTCATGCAGACTGTCCGCCAAAACGGGCTTTTTAAGCGCGTCTCTCAGACAAATCATCTTTCTGATTTGTTTTTCGATGGCGCCGCCGTCAAAGTTAGCGTTGGTTATTGTCATAAACAGGCTTCTGAGAACCTCGCGGTTTACCTCGCCGAGGGAATTGACATCTATTTTGCCTTTTAGTACAATCTCGGCAACCCCTTTAAGCGTATAGATTAAAAGGTCCTGAAGCTTCGCGATATCCTCGGTCTTACCGCATACGCCGCGCACCGTGCAGCCCTTGCCGCCCGCGGTCTCCTGACATTGGAAACAAAACATACCCATTATTATTCCTCCTAAAAAATGTATAACTGCACAATTTGAAGAGCATACCTTAACAAAATTTTAACATTAAACATCCGATTTATTTGTAACTCAGTCACCGATAGACGGTTTTTAGCGGATATATTCGCTTTTTCCTTGATATTTATGATGAATTATAGTAGTATTTTTTTAGTTTTAAGCGGGGGCTGATAATAGATGAGCATAAAAATAGGGCTTTACGGGTACGGAAACATAGCGAAAGCCGCCGAATACGGTATTAGGCAGAATTTTGATATGGTTCTTGCGGCGATTTTTACGCGCAGAAACCCCGCCGATATCAAAACACAATCCGGCGCGCCCGTTTACCGGAAGGAAAAAGCGGCGTCAATGACCGGTAAAATAGACGTTATGCTGATGTGCGGAGGCAGCGCCGCTGATTTGCCCTTTGAGTCGCCTGAGATGGCAAGGCATTTTAATATTGTAGACAGCTTTGACACCCACGCGAAAATCCCGCAGCATTTTAACAACGTGGACAGATCTGCGAGAGAGGGGAAAAAGGTGGCGGTTATTTCCGCAGGCTGGGACCCCGGCGTATTTTCGATAAACCGCCTTGTTTCGGAAGCCGTCCTGCCCGAGGGCAAAGGCTATACGTTCTGGGGCAGGGGCGTAAGCCAGGGTCATTCCGACGCCGTGCGCCGCATAGAGGGCGTAAGGGACGCCAAGCAGTATACAATTCCGACAGAGTCGGCGCTGAAAGCTGTAAGAAGCGGCGAAACTCCTGATTTCACGCCCCGTCAAATGCATTTGCGCGAATGCTTTATAGTCCCGAATGAGGGCGCGGATATAAATAAAATAGAGGAAATTGTCAAAAATATGCCGGACTATTTCAAGGATTATGACACAACCGTGCATTTTATCAGCGAGGATGAGTTTAACAAAAATCATAAGGCTATTCCCCACGGGGGGTTTGTGCTTAGGAGCGGAACCACCGGCAGTAACGGCGAGAATAAACACGTTATAGAATACGGCATTAAGCTCGCCTCAAACCCGGAGTTTACGGCAAATGTTTTGCTTTGCTACGCAAGGGCGGCGTATAGAATGTATGAGGCGGGCGACAGCGGCTGTAAAACCGTGTTTGACATAGCGCCGTACCTGCTTTATAACGGAACACCCGAAGAAATGAGGGCAAAATTGCTTTAAGCCTCGTAACCGCATTGCGCGATATCTTCTTTGAAAAAATCAAAGCTGTGAATGCCGCCGTCATTCTTATAACGTCCCACAGAGTCCGCGCGCATCTCGATTTTTGCCATGGGCATACCGAGAAAGCTTTCAAGCTTTAAGAGCGTTTCGTCCTGCTTAAACACCATATCCTCAAAACGCAGGAAAAGAAGAGACGGGGGAGCGGGGGTAGCTTTCATCAATTCTCTTTGATATTTCCAGCTAATCGCCCTTTTTTCACGAATGTCGGAAGTTTCGGGGTATTTAATATTAAAATCATTCAAATCGTCGGTAACATGCCCGCTTAAAATACAGTCACGAGGGTCACGAACCCAGTGAATACATTTTATTTTAGGGAACATTTTCAGTATCCACGGATAGCAAAGAGTGGTTTCGGGTATTTTCCAACCCTTATTTTGAGCTTTTGAGGACAGTACTGAATGAAGATATTCTTCAATTAATATTACAAAAACAGGATCGGGCTTTGTATCTATTACCCTTGAAAAATCCCAGTTAAGACCGCCTGTATGCAGTACATAGCTTCCGAAAACCCTGCACGCCTCATACATTTTTGCGGGCGGCACAAGGTCCCACGAGCCGTTTAACGGTTCCCCCATATAAATACCGCTGCGCGACAGCGTTTCGGATATCGCACGGGTGCCGGAATGACCTCTGCCAATAACGGTTACGAGCATAACCTTACCTCCTGTAATAATCAATTTATACTATCATTCATTTCGTCGGTTTGCAACATAAAAATCTCTTTCGGAGGATTTATGGACAATATTTTTAAGCTCAAAAATAAAGATGAAGCATTACGCCGGAAACTGCTCGGCAAAGGCGCCGTAATTTGGTTTACGGGGCTGTCAGGCTCCGGAAAATCAACAATAGCGGCAGAACTCCTAAAAATGCTTTTATCAAGCGGGATAAGGGCATATCCGCTTGACGGCGACAATGTAAGGCTCGGTCTTAACAGCGACCTTGATTTCAGTGCCGGGGGCAGAGCGGAAAATGTAAGACGGCTTTATTGTGTGGCGTCACTTTTTGCGGACAGCGGAACGGTTGCCATTGTCAGCGCGATTTCCCCTTTTAACAAAGACAGAGAAAAAGCAAAAGAGCATTGCCGCAAAAACGGCTGTTCTTTTGTAGAAATATTTGTGGACACACCGATAGAGGAGTGTATAGTCCGTGACATAAAAGGGCTTTACAAAAAAGCCGCCGCGGGTGAAATAAAAGACTTTACGGGTATTTCTTCTCCTTATGAGAAACCCGTTAACCCTGACGTTATCATAGAAACGCTAAAAACCCCCGCGAAAGCGGCGGCAAGGGAAATAGCGGACTATATAAAAACGCTTTTATCCATAAAAGAAATGACAGAATACCTGTGCGAAACGGCTAAAGCCGCGGGCGACAGTATAATGGAAATATACAAAAAGGACTTCACAGTGGCATATAAGGACGACAGCTCTCCTCTAACGCAAGCGGACTTAACGGCAGAAAAGCTTATACGGGAAAGGCTTTTAGAAAAGTATCCCGACACAGCGATTTTATCCGAGGAAAGCGCGGACGACCCGAAAAGACTGACAAACCCTTGCTGTTTTATTGTAGACCCGCTTGACGGCACGAAGGAATTTATTAAAAAGAACGGCGAGTTTACAGTCAATATAGGCTTTTCATGTTTCGGAAAAAGCATTTTAGGAGTAGTTTATGCTCCCGCTTTGCGGCGGTTGTTTTATGCCGCCGTTTTTGAGGGCGCATATGAATATGATTTTTCAAATGAGTATTTTACGGAAGATACGGCGATAAAGGTATCAGACAGAACGGAAAATCTAACGGTTATGATATCCCGCTCTCATCTTGACGAGAAAACTAAAGAATTGCTTCAAAGAAACGCGGCTAAAATCGGCGGTACCATAGCGGCGGGTTCATCGTTAAAAGGATGCCTGATAGCCGCGGGCGAGGCGGATGTTTACTACCGCACAGGGTGCACGATGGAGTGGGATACATGCGCTATGCAGTGTATAATAGAAGAAGCGGGCGGCGTATTTTTACAGGGTGACGGCTCTGTTATGAGATATAACCGCGAAAAGCCTCTGAACGATAAGGGGTTTTATATACTCAACAGCGGCGAAAACAAATTTATATAATAACGGGGATTGTTATGACGCATCTTGAAAGCCTTGAAAACAGGAGTATCCATATTTTAAGGGAAGCGTACAACCGCTTTCCGAACTTGTGTATGCTGTGGTCAATAGGCAAGGACTCTACGGTGCTTTTGAGTCTTGCGCGAAAAGCGTTTTTCGGTCACGTTCCGTTTCCGCTCGTACACATAGACACGCGCTATAAAATACCGGAGATGATAGTATACCGCGACACGCTCGCGAAAAAATGGTCTCTTGATATGATATACGGTGAAAATACGGATGCGCTTGAAAAGAAATTAACGTATCCGGACGGTAACGCAACGCGTATAGAGTGCTGCAAAAACCTAAAAACCGAGGCGCTGAGGAATACGCTTTCAGGCGAGTGGAAAAGGTATCGTATGAACTGCAATACAGGCGCCTATGAGATAGATAAAAATACGGAGCCGTATACGGGAGTAATCGTCGGTATCCGCGCGGACGAGGAGGGCAGCCGCTCCAAGGAGCGTTACTTTTCCCCGCGTGACAGGAATAATGATTGGGACATAGGCGACCAGCCGCCGGAGTTTTGGGGGCAGTATAAAACGGATTTTAAGCCGGGTACGCACATACGCGTTCATCCGCTTCTTGACTGGACGGAGCTTGACGTCTGGGAGTATATAGAAAAAGAGGGCGTTCCCGTCGTGTCGCTTTATTTTAATCAGGGCGACGGCAAGCGTTACCGCTCGCTTGGGTGCTGGCCATGCACAACGCCCGTGGAGTCCGACGCTAAAAATATCAAGGAGATAATAGAGGAGCTAAAAACGGGCAAATTTTCAAATATCGCCGAACGCTCCGGCAGGGAGCAGGATAAAGAGGACGGCGGCGGGCTTGAGGAGCTGCGCAAGGACGGATATATGTAAAGTGAAGGCTGCGCCTTCACTCTTGAAGAATTTGTTTTGTTGCAGGCAAAAAACAAATTCTTCCCGGCTCAACAGGTAAAATCAGGCAAACATATGGAAATAAAAAAAGGGTGTAATCAGTAATATGCATGACAGGGAAATGAACATCGTCATAGTCGGGCATGTGGACCACGGGAAAAGCACCGTAATAGGAAGGCTCTTAGCCGATACGGGCTCGCTGCCCGAGGGGAAGCTTGAAGCGATACGCGAGCTTTGCCGCAGAACGGACAAGCCGTTTGAGTACGCGTTTTTACTTGACGCGCTTAAAGACGAGCGCTCGCAGGGTATAACTATTGACGTCGCCCGCTGCTTTTTTAAGACGGAAAAAAGAAAGTACATCATAATTGACGCGCCGGGGCATATAGAGTTTTTGAAAAATATGATAACGGGGGCGTCCCGCGCGGACGCGGCGCTGCTTGTTATTGACGCGCGTGAGGGAATAAGCGAAAATTCACGCCGTCACGGATATATGCTTTCAATGCTCGGCATAAATCAGGTTGCCGTTCTCGTCAACAAATTAGATCTTTTTGAGAAAAATGAGCGGAAAAGGGCATATGAAAATGTGGTAAACAACTTCACAGAGTTTTTAGGCAAAATTGACCTTTCAGCTTCCCGTTACATCCCTGTAAGCGCGGCGCTCGGCGAAAATATAGCCTCACACGGAGAAAGTATGCCTTGGTACAAGGGCGAAACGGTGCTTCAAACGCTTGACAGCTTTAATCATTCGGAAAAAGCGGACGAACTGCCGTTTCGTATGTGGGTTCAGGATGTTTATAAATTCACGGCGGGAAATGACGACAGGCGTATAATTGCGGGAATGGTATCGTCGGGCGTCCTTAATACCGGCGATGAGATTATGCTTTTACCGTCAGGCAAAAAAACCTTTGTAAAATCAATAGAAACCTTTAACGAAAGCACGAAAACGAGTGTTTCTGCGGGATATGCCACGGGCTTTTGCGTAAGCGAGCAGATATACGCTAAAAGGGGAGAGCTGATAGCCGTTATAGGGCAAAAAGCGCCCTTGACGGGCAGCAGAATAAAAGCGTCTGTTTTTTGGCTCGGCAAGGAGCCTTTTGCAGAGGGAAAAACATATAAGCTGAAAATCGGCACGTTTCAGGTGGGCTGCGAGGTTGAGAAAATCCTCAGCGTACTCAACGCCTCCACACTCGAAAGCAGCGAGAAAACAAAAGCAAACCGCCATGAGGTGGCGCAGTGCGTTTTACACCTGCACCGTCCGGCGGCTTTTGATATTGCAAGCGGCATTTCTGAGACGGAGCGTTTTGTTTTGGTTGATGATTTTGAAATTTCAGGCGGTGGAATTATCACAGAGCTTTTAGGGGATGAGAAGCTCAGCGAAAAGCTTAATATAAGAAATATAAAATGGCACAAAAGCAGCATAACGTTAGCGCAGCGGGAAAAATATTACCGCCAGAGGGCGCAGATGATTTTAATAACGGGCGCCGTCAGCGTTGACAAAAAGACAGTCGCGAGGGATTTGGAAAAAATGCTGCTCGACGACGGAAAAATCGCCTATTATATGGGTATTGGCAATATGCTTTACGGCGTAAACGCCGATATAAAAAGTGAAAGCTCAATGCTTTCAGAGGAGGAACGCCGCGAGCATATAAGAAGGCTCGGTGAGCTTTCCAACATCATCCTCGACGCGGGAAATATCCTTGTTGTAACGGCAAGCGACATAAGGCAGGACGAGCTTGACACGCTTCGCGCAATTATCCGGACAGACGAGATATTAACCGTCTGGATAGGAAAGCCCGAAGCGCGCGCAAAGGATTTCGATATGTATTTCAGCGAGGACGAAGACGTCGCAAAAAGCCTTTTGGAGTTTGTAAGGGAAACGAATACTGCCCCATTGGAATAAGCGGACTTAGTCCATAGCCGGCTTAAAGCCGCTGTTCTCACTAATGAACATATCAAAAACAAATTCCGCGCCGAGGCGAAAGCCTATAATAAAGGCGTCGGCTTCCTCTTCGGTTGTGACGGCGCAGTTCGCTTTTCTAAAATTTTCATACAGCCGCAGTCCTTCCTCGCCGAGCAGGGCGCGCAGCTTTTCGTCACACTCTCCCGCCGTATGAAGCGCCCTCGCGTAGTCCGAATTCCTGTCAAACCGCCGCTCGAACGGACGGATATTTCCGTAGTATAGTTCTTTAATAATGCTTTGCATATGTTATTCTCCTTTTATAGGTAATATTATTCCTAACAAGCGCATTATAGGGAAGATGTTCCCTGATGTCAATAGGGAATATTGGAACTATGATATAATTTACACCATGTACAAAAAGGAGTGTGGCAAATTATGCAATATCCACAAAGGATTAAGGATTTAAGAGAAGACAGCGAACTCAAACAGGAAGAAGTTGCGAAAATACTCAACACAGATCAAAGCTATTATTCAAAGTATGAGCGGAGTATAAGAGAAATGCCGATACACCACTTGATAACATTATGCCGCTATTACAATGTATCGGCGGACTACATCCTCGGCTTTACCGATACGCCCTCGCCGCTGCCGAAGAAATAATCAAAAGCAACGCAGGAAAACAATTATGGATATGTATAAAAATCAATCAAACGCGTTTAAGCTTATAAAAGAAAATCCGATTATCCTGGATTTTACCGGTTGCCGCCGCTTAGGAGAAATTCATAAAATCCTGAAAGAACGGTTCGGCTTTCCGGAGTACTACGGTGAAAATTGGTCGGCATTGTGGGATTGCCTCGACGGCTTGTTCACGGGAGAAGAACCGCGGACAGTAAAAATTATAGGGCTTAAAACGCTTCCCAAAGAGCTTAGCGAAAACGTCCGCGTGATGCTGGAAGTATTCGATGACGTTCACGATGAAACCCCAAATGTCAGCTTTGAAGTCGTGTCTTGACGGATTGACGCCCCCATACTGACCGCGCATACCGTTTTAAACTTTTTATTTGTCTCAAACATCCGAAACCGGTTTTAGAATACTTTCCTTTCCGATAAACGTATCAAAAACAAATCCCGCGCCAAGCCGAAAGCCCACAATAAAGGCGTCGGCTTCCTCCTCGGTTGTGACGTCCCTGTTCGCTTTGCTAAGCTCCTCATACAGCCGCAGTTCTTCCACGCCAAGAAGTTCAGTCAGTCTTTTTTCACAGTCTCCCGCCGTATAAAGCGCCTTCGCGTAGTCCGAATTCCTGTTGAACCGCCGTTCGAACGGACGGATGTTGCCGTAGTATAATTCTTTAATGATGCTTTGCATACTAAACGCTCCTTTACCTGTCATACCCCAATTAAGTGGTACAGCGTTATATTACTACTAAAAAGTAGATTTGTCAATTCTACTTATCAGTAGAATGATAAATTTACCATATGCATAAAGGAAGGAGCCTTTTATTGTGAATTATACACAAAGAATTAGAGACCTAAGAGAAGACAGAGACCTGAAACAAGAAACCATTGCGAAAATATTAAATACAAGTCAAAAAGTTTATTCGAGATACGAAACAGGCTTTAATAAATTACCTATACATCATTTAATTACTTTATGCCGCTATTACAACATATCCGCGGACTATATCCTCGGCTTTACCGACACGCCCTCGCCGCTGCCTAAGAAATAAAAAATTAAATAGGGTTGAAATTCCGTAAATCGTATGGTATAAATAAAAGGAACAAATGTACTGGCGGACATTTAAAAACCATAACAAAATGCCATAGTTTTATTTAAGGGGGTAAAATGATTGCATAAAGAAAAGAAAATTCGTGATGTGGTTTATGGTTTTATTTTTATAGATGAACAAGAATGCGCTATTATTGACCACTCCGATTTTCAGAGATTAAGAAGGATTAAGCAGCTTTCATTAACTGATATGGTTTATCCGGGAGCATCTCATACTCGTTTTGAGCATAGCATAGGTGTAATGCAAATGGCTTCTGATATGTATGACAGCATTGTTAAAAAATTATCTGCCAAGGTTATTCTTAGAGAGCTGTCTTTAGATGAGACGGGTATACAAAGATACCGTAAAATAGTGCGATTGGCTGCTCTGCTTCATGATGTAGGACATGCGCCGTTTTCACATGCCGGAGAGGATTTAACGCCGTTATTGCTAAAGGAACACAGAAGATACTCGGAGTATGAAGAAAGAAGATATGAACATGAGGATTATAGCATAGAGATTATTAAAAATGTTTTTAAGGAGTTGATTGAAGATCATCCTATCAATAATAATTTTAAAATTACTGTAGATGAAGTAACCGCATTATTAGGAGATCCAACGGTAAAGATAAAAGGTGCGGGTTTGTTATGGAAAGAACTTATATCAGGGCAGCTCGACGCGGACAGAGCCGATTATTTGCTGAGAGACTCTATTCATTTAGGTGTAAGTTATGGGTTATTTGACAGAAGCAGATTGGTAAATTGTATGACGCTGGCAAGGACGGAAACCGGAGCGCCTGTGCTTGCAATCGAAGAGCGGGATTGGCATATTGCTGAAAGTTTGGTTATTGCGAGATACCAGATGTTTACGCAAGTCTATTTCCATAAAGTAAGAAGGATATACGATTATCACATAAGTATGGCTTGTAAGGAAATATTAAAAGGACAGGGAGAAAATGATGGCTGTTATCCTGCTCCGAGCGAATGTAAAGATTATTTAAAATATGACGACTGGTTTATAAACTCGCAAATTATATCCGGAAAGGCCGGTATGCACGGAGAAATTATTCTTAACAGAAAGCATTATAAATGTATATACAAAACTAATCTTGTTCCGACAAAGGAAGACAATGACAGGTTAGAGAAGCTAATAGATACATGTGATGAAGAATTCTATTTAGATGAAGCTATGGTGTTTTGGTATAAGCTTGATAAGGATATTTTAATTTGTGACGAAAACTATGTTGAACCATTAAGCGTAAAATCAAAAATTGTAATGTCCATGGTTGAAAAGTATTGTCAAAAGAGACTTTACGTGTTAAACTAATAAAAAAGGTGATGAAATATGGATATAAGCGGTAAATTATGTATAATGCATGAGTTGGCGAAACAACAAGCCGGATTAGGCAAAACAGCAATGATGAAGTATCTTTTTTTATTACAAAAGGTCTATGATGTTCCATTAAACTATAATTTTGAGATTTATACTTACGGACCGTATTCATATGAGGTAATGGAGGATATCGACTTCGCTAAAAATCAGAATATTATTTCTGTAAAGCCTATGCTTTACTCCGGTTATATGGGCTATATGATTGAAGCTAAGGATTATACTTTTGAAGAAGATCTTGCTGAATTATATAAAAATAAAATTAGTAAATTATTACGTTTATTCGGAGAAAAAACAGTAAAAGAACTTGAGCTGTTATCTACTATTATATATTTATACAGTAATTTTAAAATGAATTCCTGGAATTTTGATAAAGACACAATTATTGATGACGTGCATGAAATTAAACCTTATTTCAATCTTGAGGATATAAAAAAGGAGTATGAACGTTTAGAAAAAAACGAAATTTTAAAAATATCTATGTAAATATTTATTGCTTGGATAATTATAATAAGTTTTTACCGTAATAAAAACAACAGATGTTTTAATACTGTTTGAACAGCTTACATAAAATAAGAAATCCACTTCCTGAATTTTGGGGAGTGGATTTTTAAATAACAGTTATAAAGTTGAACGTTATATCGCCATCCGCTTTTTAAGGATACGGTCTGACGCTAAAAGGCATAACAGCGCGAAGACGGCGCATGCCGCAAGCATTATCCACAGCGGGACATCCATTCCTAAAAAACCGATATTCTTCGCGGAAAAATAGCCGTTTATGATAGCTTCCTTAAATTCGCCCGTAATATTGAGACGGGCGCAGGCGTCTTTTAGAAGCGTCTGCTTCATCCATACCGTTAAATGTGAAAACGGGAGGAGTGAGCCGACCTTTTCCGTTGTTTTGCCTAAGCTTGAATAAGGCATATAAATACCGCTTAAAAACCCGATAAACGTTCCGGAAACGCCGCTTAAAACACCGATTGCCGCAGAGGATTTTACAAGCGTTGTAATAAGAAGCATCAGCGGCGCGCTTATAAGAGAAGCGGCGACAAGTATTGCCGAAGCCGCAAAGAAGGCTGAAACAGAGATGTAATATCCGGTAAGAATACCAATAAGCAAAACGCTTACAAGCCACGAAAAAAGGTTGAGCAGCAAGGAGACGGAAAACCCGCCGAAAAAGTAAGCTATAAGTATTTCCCTCGTTTTAGCGGGCGTAAGAAGAAAGCTGTCAACGCGCCTGCTTTCAAAATCCTTTGCAATAGTTGCGAATGAGCCGGTTGAAAGAGATACGGAGTTTAATATCAATACTCCCGCCATCATTTGCAAATAGATTAGAAAATTGCCCGAGGTCTCTGTGAGAATACCGCCCGACTGCTGAACCATTTCAGAAGAGTAAGCTTTGGCAATGAATAGAAAGTACAGCCCCACAAGTATAAGCGTGCTTAAAAACGAAAAGAATACGGTGGATTTGTCTCGCAAAAAGAGTTTGATATTACGTTTGGTCAGCGCGGATATACGGTTCATTTATCAAAGCCCTCCCCGATTTTTTCACCCGTGGCGTTTAAGAACACATCGTCCATTGTACCTTTTTTTACTTCAAAATATCGGATTTCATTTTTAAAAGAGTGGAGAAACTCAATAGTCGCAGCGGCGTCCCCTGTGTGAAGTATAAAGCTGTCCGCCGTCTTTTCAAACGCAAAAAGGGCGTTTTGAAGTGTTTTTTCAAATTGCCCGCCGTCATGCGGCGTTATTATAAGGCGGTCAAAGGAGTATTTTGATTTAAGCTCGGCGGGGCTTCCCTCACAAACCTTTTTGCCGCGGTGAATAATCACCACGCGGTCGGCGTTTGCCGCCTCCTCCATATAATGAGTTGTTAAAAACAGCGTCATATCTGTTTTTTTGCGAACAGAATTTAGAATGTCCCAAACCTCCGCCCGTGTTTTCGGGTCAAGTCCTGTTGTCGGTTCGTCTAAAAAAAGAACTTCGGGAGAGGTAAAAAGCGCACGCGCGATTTCAGCCTTGCGTTTCTGCCCGCCTGAAAGAGTCCTTATTCGCTTTTTCGCAAAGTCCTCCATAGAAAGCAGAGCGATAATCTCATTATAACGCGCTTTAACAGCCCTTTTATCCGCCATATAAAGAGAGCCGTAAAGCAGAAGGTTTTCCTCGGCTGAAAGCAGCTCGTCAAATATATTATTTTGAAAAACAACGCCGATTTTTTCCTTAAAAGAAGCATCATTATATCCGTCATAAAAAAATGTGCCGCTGTCTTTTTCCAAAAGTCCGACGAGCATATTAATAGTCGTGCTTTTCCCCGCGCCGTTTTGCCCCAAAAAAGCGAACAGACTCCCCCTGGGGACAGAAAAACTCAAACCGTCCACGGCTGTTTTGCCGTCGAACGCTTTGGACAGGTTTTCGACCGAAATGACAGTTCCGCCGTTTGCCGTATCCCGCAAAGCCATCACCCCTTTTCAGATAAACAAACTGTTTATAAATTTATCAATCCCACAGCTTTTTAACGCCTGATGTATCGTCTTTTATAAATGAAAATCCGATTTTCTCCATACCGCCGTCCCAACCGTCGCGCGCGTTATAGTAAAGGCGCAGCTCGTCCTTATAGCGCACAAGGTCAAGCTGATATACGAGCGCCTTTTTCCAGCCGTCTGTCGGCGGGATAATAGGATTGTACGGCGCCTCCTCAAAGTGAATTCCGTCCTTTGAGACGAGTACGCTTATCGCGGAGCGCGACTGATTGTTTTCGTCCGTATATATAGAGTTATAAAGGGCGATATAGCCGTTTTGGTATCCGAAAACCTTAATAGCGCCCGCGCCGTAATTCCTGTGAGGGATAGAGGTGTCGGGTGATAAAATAGGCGCGCCGTGCTTTTTAAATGGTCCGAGCGGGGAGTCGGACTCCGCGAAAGAAATGTATTTCGGCTCCTCGTAGCCGCAGTCCTCAAGCTTTACGGTTCCCGCGCTGTAATACAGCCGGATTTTGCCGCCGTATGTTTTAATCACGCAGGGATTGCGCGCCTGTATGCGCGAGAACCCCTCGGGGTGTTCACGCTCAAAGGGCAGCTCGGGGATAAGAATATCAGAGCTGTCGCTCCAGCTTATAAAGTCCGTAGTGTGCTTAACCCGTATAATCATATCGCAGCCATATGCTTTTCGCGCGCCCGCTTCCCTGCCGAGTATGGCTGTATAGTACAGGTAAAAGCGTCCGTTATCGCGGTATATAAAGCTTGGGTTGCAGTTCCACTGCCACTTGTCCTTTATCTCCCAAACAACGCCGTCTTGTGAAATTAATTGATGATAGTAGGGAATATAGGTTTCGTCATAAAAGCCGTGATAAAAGGCATGCCACAACTTATCAAAGTCGCCCGGAACAAGGATTTGCGGGTCGCCTATCGCGGCGTTGCCGTTCTCACTGCCGTAAAGCCCTATAACGGGGTTTTTTGTGCAGTCTGTCCATTTCTCTTTTTGCCAATCGGGGAAAGTCATCGGTAATCCTCCTGTGCTATTTTAACTCTAATTCCTCTTTCGGCGGAGGTATAACAGGCTAAAACACATTCCAAAGCGTTTTTACCCTCGCTTGCCGTTGCAACAGGTTCTCTTTTACCGTGTAAAAAGTCGGCTAAGGGAGCCGCTTGCGCGCAAATTCTATCCCATTGGCTATTCGGTACAGGGGTGCTGCTGACGCGCCAGTCCTTTTCACCCTCTAAAAACCATTTTAGGGACGGCATATGTTCGTGGGGCAGCCTTGTCGATACCGCGTCGCCGCCGTAGTGCTGGAGCGCGCCGCGCTCAAAATAGCATTCAGTTGTGATTTCTGCCGCAGAGCAGGAAGCGCAGAATGTAATTTCCGCGATTAGTCCCGATGGGTATTTAAAAATTGCCGCGCCCAAATCATTTTTAACCTCGGGCGTATGCATGGTGGACATTTCGCACATCACGCTTTCAGGCATACCGAAGAGGGATATCATCCAGTCGACGGCGTGGGCGCTGTCGTCCGCGAATATATCGCGGTTTTGCCTCTCGTCGCAGTGCCAGCTATTCTTAAAATTATTGTCAAGGTGCATAGGAAGACAGTGACGGCGGCGAAAATAATAAGGCTTGCCTAACTTACCGCCGTTTATCAGCTCTCTTATTTCTTCGTTTACAGGGTCTGTTCTCATCTGCCACGCAATCGTAAAATCCACGCCGTTTGTGTTCACCGCATCGATTATGCTGTCCGCCTGTTCGAGCGTCAAAGCCATCGGCTTATAAAGGATGATTTTCTTTTTAGCGTTAGCCGACATCACGGCGTAACGCGCGTGAAAAAGCGTTTCACACGCTATGAAAACTGCGTCCACATCGTCGTCGCCTAAGATATCCTCGGGGTTTTTGACGCTTTGTATGCCGAGTCTTTTACAGCCGCTTTCGTTGCGGCTTTCATCACTGTCCCATCCCTTAAATACGTTTACGCCGAGGTTTGGGTTTTTGCTCCACTCCTCGCAGACGCCGAAAACGTGACCGTGCGCGAAGCCTAAAATACCGACGTTTACCATTGCTGTCCCCTTTATGTTTTTATCAGCGTATACCTTTCGTTTTTAAGCTCTGTCACAAGCTCTTCTGTCGTTTCTACACGGTTATAAAAATTTACGCCGCCCTTTGCTAAATGCTCGGGTCTGTGGTAATCCGAGCCGCTTATTTTTTTAAGATTGTGCATATTTGCCCATATGTCGGCGAAGTCGTTCCTGTCCTTTTGGGTGCCGCCGTTATAGACCTCTATTCCGAAAAGCTTTTCGGGTTTAGTTACGGTCATACCGTTTCTGAACGGGTGAGCCTGATATACGAGTGCGTTTTCGGGCTTGATTTTTAAGAACCCGTCGAGCGTCAAGGTGTTGAGTAAAGGCGAATTATAAAGAAAATCCTCGTCTATTCCGTAGACGAGATAATCGTTAAGCGTATTGTCAAAACGCAGCTCAAGTCCTAAAAGAATAACCATATTAAGAGCGTCGCCCGCCATTTTTGCGCTGCGATAGCCCGTAAGATAATGGTCTACTATTTTTTTATGCGAAGCGTTTTGCAGCGCATCCTTATACCATTCAAGCGAAAGGTCAAAATAGTGGTTGGTAATAACCATGCCTTCGTACCCTTTACCGTGATACATTTTCACGATTTCGGGCGCGTCCTTCGTTACGACGATATCGTTTTCCCTTGTGTGCGTGTGCAGCTCAAATTTCATACCGGCATCTCCTTTACACCATATTAAAACAAACAGCAAAGTTTTTCAAGATTTCCCTCATATAACCTTGAATTATTTTTATGTATGCATTACAATAAAACGGATACAAACAGTTGAAAGGCGGTTCTTTAATGATTAAGCTTGGAGTCAACAGCGTCCTGTTCAAGCGTTTGTCATTTCGTGAGGCGGCACAGATTATAAGCCGCTGCGGCTATGACGGGGTGGAGATTTCGGCTATCGAGGGCATGTGCGAGCATCTTGCCCCGGCTAAGTACAAGCTTCAGAAAACGGAGCTTATTTCTATTTCACAGGAGTATAATCTGCCGTTCCTTTCCACGGAGGTGGCGACGCGCGAGCGCGAAAGGATGCTTTTAGCGTTTGAGGCGTGTGCGGAGCTTGGGATACCCGTCGCCAATATAGGCTCCGGCGGAAAGGCGGACGACGAGGAGTCGTTTCGGGAGGCTGTGGAAATCATATCCGTATTGGCGGGCGACGCAGAAAGCTTCGGCGTAACGCTTTGTGTAAAAGCACATGTGGGCGCGGCGGTGCATAATACGGAAACAACGCTTCGTATGGTAAAGGAAATAAACTCAAAAGCCCTCGGAGTAGATATGGACCCGAGCCATATTCACAGAGCGGGGGAAAATCCCGCGCTTGAACTGCCCAAGGTGATTTCGGCGGTGAAGCACATCCATATACGCGACTGCCTCGGAGGCGGACCCTCGCCGGGCGAACCCGCTTTGCAGGCGTGCGGCAGGGGGGATATTGACCTTTACGGCTATTGCACAGCTATGGTAAACGCAAAGTACAGCGGTCCCGTCTGCCTTGAAATTATAGGCGCCGACCAAAGCCTTGAAGGCGCCGCCATAATAGCGGCGGAAAGCTACGGATACATGAACGCCTGCCTTAAAAAGCTCGGCGCGAGATAATAATAAGAAGGGGATAAGTATGGAAAAAAGACCTAACATTCTGTTTTTCGGCATTGACAGTTTGAGAAGCGACCACATGAGCCTTTACGGCTACGAGCGGCTTACGACTCCGCATATCGACAAATATATAAACGAGGGCGGCATCGTTTTTGAGAATATGTTCAGCCCATCCATACCTACGACTCCCGGCTACGCTTCCATGCTGACGGGCTTTGACTGCTTCGGTACGGATTGCGTGGCTCTGCGTCACAAGGGAGAGCTTACGGACAGTATTAAGACGCTCCCCGAGTTGCTGCGCGAAAACGGCTATACGTCCACCTGCATCGGATTTAAAGGAAACGCGGGCTCGAGGGGCTTTGACAATTACATAAGCTACGGCGACTGGGAGCCTAACAAGGCTGAAAATATGAATAATGCCGCAATTCCGGAGCTTGAAAGGCTTGTAAATCAAGATAAGCCGTGGCTGATGTTTATGCGCCATATGGACCCGCACAGTCCTTACTACGCCCCTAAGCCGTTTGACAGGCTTTTTTACGGCAAAGACGAATTTGACCCAAAAAACAAATCCTTAAAGCCCGTATATGAGTTCAGACCCTTCCGCGATTACTTCCTCACATGGTTTCCCGAGGGTTGTACGGACGCCGAGTATATAGTCGCGCAGTATGACGGCTCTATAGCGTATATGGACGCGTGCGTCAATCAGATTTTGGAAAAACTCAACGCCTTGGGCGTTGAGGACGATACGATTGTGGTTTTCACCTCCGACCACGGCGAGACGCTTTACGACCACGACTGTTACTTTGACCATCATTCATTATACGATAACGTGTTAGTCGTACCCTTTGCTTTGCGTTATAATAAATTCGGGTATACGGGGAGACTTTCGGACTGCTGCCAAGTAAAAGACATTATGCCGAC
>CAZQXZ010000028.1:0-18900 GCA_964597515.1 uncultured Eubacteriales bacterium
AAATTAAACTTTAAACTATTAAAAATTGTCCTTGACAAAGGGTACGCTACAAATTATTGGTGCGTTCGTCCTCACCTGATTAAGTGGAAAATTCTGAGATATAATGTTTTGCGTAGCAAAACCACCGAAATTATTCATTATTCATCAGCGAAGCGGCTTCATTGTTTATTATTCATTTGAAAAAACCGCGGGGAGCTAATGAATACTGAAAAATGAACAGTTGTGGGCGGGCGCTGCCCGCGCCCGGATTTAAGTTGCAAGTTGGAAGTGGCAAGTTGCAAGTTTTGAGGTCTATATGGACAAGACTTTTTTAGAGAACCTATCTCCTATGATGCGTCAGTATTTCGAGATAAAGGAGAGCTATCCCGACGCGATACTGTTTTTCAGGCTCGGCGATTTTTATGAGATGTTCTTTGAGGACGCTAAGACGGCATCAAAGGAGCTAGAGCTTGTGTTGACGGGACGTGAGTGCGGGCAGGACGAGCGCGCGCCGATGTGCGGCGTTCCGTTCCACAGCGCGGACGGCTATATAGCCCGCCTTATTTCAAGGGGCTATAAGGTGGCTGTCTGCGAGCAGACGGAGGATCCGGCGAGCGCGAAAGGTCTGGTTAAAAG
Organism: uncultured Eubacteriales bacterium; assembly: GCA_964597515.1. Taxonomy (GTDB): domain Bacteria; phylum Bacillota; class Clostridia; order Oscillospirales; family Acutalibacteraceae; genus DTU089. The sequence continues at coordinate 616 of CAZQXZ010000028.1, forward strand.
GGACGTAGTGAGGGTTGTGACGCCGGGTACCGTTATCGAGAGCAGTATGCTTGACGAGAGCCGCAACAACTATCTTGCGAGCGTTTTTATGTCCGACGGGGGCGCGGGTGTTTGCTTCGTTGATATTTCGACGGGCGAGGTTCATTTGGACGCCTTTCCGGCGGACGGCGCGGCTGAAAAAATCATAAACGAGCTTGGAGCCTATTCGCCCAGCGAGGTGCTTCTCAACGGCGGCGCGTCGAAAAATCCTATTATTTCAAGCTTTCTAAGAGAGCGCGCGGGCGTGAACGCAGAGGTTTTACCTGATTTGGAATTCGACGCTAAAAAGTGTATGCGGACAGTCGAGGCGCATTTGAAAAGCGACGCGCGCTATTACTCTGAAATCGTTTCGGACGAGGCTCTTATCAGCGCGTTCGGAGCCGCCCTTTCCTACCTTGGCGACGTTCAAAAGGGAGAGGCGGAGGGTATCGGCGAGGTAAACCTGATAGGCAAGGATTTTGTTATGAGCCTTGACCCCGCGGCGCGGCGCAGTCTTGAACTGTGCGAAACGATGATTAGGCGCGAGAAACGCGGGAGTCTTCTGTGGGTGCTTGACCGCACGAAAACCGCTATGGGCAAAAGGCTTTTGCGAAGCTGGATAGAGCAGCCGCTTTGTAACTGCGGCAAAATTATCGCGCGGCAGAACGCGGTCGAGGAGCTTTTTGACAATATGGCGCTCCTTGAAGACGAAACAGGGCTGCTCGGCGAGCTTTACGACCTTGAAAGGATTATGGCGAGAGTCATATACGGCAGCGCGAACGCCAAAGAACTTATCGCGCTAAAACTGTCTGTTGAACGCCTTGCCGATATAAAGGCGCTGCTTGAAAGAGTCAGGACGAGGCTGCTCGGCGAGATATATTCGGATATAGATTTACTCGGAGATGTTCACGCGCTTATTGTTTCGGCGGTTGACGACGACCCGCCTATGTCGGTGCGCGACGGCGGTATGATAAAGCGCGGCTATAACAAGGAGCTTGACGAGCTGCGCGATATCGTGGACGACAGTAAAAACTTCATCTCGTCGGTAGAGGCGAGGGAGCAGGAAAAAACGGGTATCAAGAAGCTTAAAATCGGATACAACAGGGTGTTCGGATATTACATAGAAATATTGAATTCCTATAAGGATATGGTTCCCGAAACCTATATCAGAAAGCAGACGCTTACAAACTGTGAGAGATATATAACGCAGGAGCTTAAAGAGCTTGAGTCAAAGGTTCTCGGAGCGCAGGAGAGGATAGTCAGAATTGAGTTTGAGCTTTTTTCCGCTATCCTTTCCGCAGTCGCCTGCGAGCACGAAAGGGTCAGGAAGACGGCGCGCGCCGTCGCGGCGCTCGACGTTCTCTGCTCATTCGCGCGCGTGGCGCGGGACAATAACTATGTAAAGCCCGTCGTGGACGACTCCGATGAGATAATAATCAAGGACGGACGGCATCCGGTCGTGGAGCTGATGCTTGACGGGGAGCTGTTCGTTCCGAACGACACGCAGCTTGACTGCGGCGATTTCCGAACCGCTATAATAACCGGACCGAATATGGCGGGAAAATCGACATATATGCGTCAAGTAGCACTGATTGCGCTTATGGCGCAGACCGGAGGGTTCGTTCCCGCCGCAAGCGCGAAAATAGGCGTCGTCAGCAAAATATTTACCAGAGTCGGAGCGTCGGACGACCTTTCGGCGGGGCAGTCAACCTTTATGCTGGAAATGACTGAGGTGGCGCAAATATTAAAAAACGCGGATTTGCGGAGTCTTATAATCTTTGACGAGATAGGCAGAGGCACCTCCACATATGACGGAATGAGCATTGCGCGGGCAGTCCTCGAATACACGAATAACAAGAAAAAGATAGGGGCGAAAACGCTGTTCGCCACGCATTATCACGAGCTTACCGACCTTGAGGACGCGCTTGAAGGAGTCAAGAATTATAATATCATCGTTAAGCGGCGCAAGGGTGAAATCACGTTTCTGCGCCGTATAGTCAGAGGTCCCGCGGACGGCAGCTACGGGATAGACGTCGCCGCTCTCGCGGGAGTACCCAAGCCCGTTGTGGACAAGGCGAGAGAAATTCTCACGGAGACAGAGTCGGGGCAGGGAGTGTACGGGCGGACAAAAACCGAGGATTACGGCGGGTGCGGCGACGACCAGATTTCATTCGGCTCCAATAACGCAGTTGAAATTATTAAAGAGCTTCAACACACGGATATTAACGCCGTTACGCCTATCGAGGCGCTGACCAAGCTTAACAGCCTTGTCGCAAAGGCAAGGGAAGAGTAAAGGAACCGATATGTCAATAATAAACGTTTTACCCAAAAATATATCGGATTTAATAGCGGCGGGAGAGGTTGTGGAACGCCCCTCGTCGGTTGTTAAGGAGCTGTCCGAGAATTCCGTGGACGCGTTTGCCTCGAATATCGTAATCGAAATAAACGACGGCGGCAAGACCTATATAAGAGTGACGGACAACGGCAAAGGCATTGTGCGCGGCGATGTTAAAAAAGCGTTTTTAAGCCACGCCACGAGCAAGATAACCAAAGCGTCCGACCTTGACGCCATAAAAACATTAGGGTTCAGAGGAGAGGCGCTCTCAAGCATATGCGCCGTATCTAAGGTTGACGTGCTGACAAGAAGCAAGGACGAGCATGTCGGGACGCGTTATGTTATTGAGGGCGGGGAGGAAAAGCTTTTTGACGACGCCGGATGTCCCGTCGGGACGACGGTTTCCGTCAGGGAGCTGTTTTACAACGTGCCCGCGAGGATGAAATTCTTAAAAAAGGACACGGGCGAGGGAAACGCCGTAAGCGCCGTGTGTCAGCGACTCGCCATATCGCATCCGGAGATTTCGGTTAAGCTAATCAGAGACGGGAAAGCCGCGTTTCAGACAGCCGGCGACGGGAAGCTTTCGGGCGTTTTGAGCTCGCTGTTCGGCAGGGAAATCAAAGAAGGTCTTACAGAGATAGAGTATAACGCGGGCGGGATTTCGGTTGAGGGTCTTGTGTCGCTTCCCCATTTCGGCAGGGGCAGCCGCTCTATGCAGTTTTTCTTTATAAACGGCAGGACGGTAAAAAGTCCCGTCATTTCCGCGGCGCTTGAGGAAGGTTACAAAAACAGCATAATGGCGGGGAAATTCCCCGTCGCCGCACTTTTTTTGAAAATGCCCTTGGAATCGGTTGACGTAAACGTCCATCCGGCGAAAACCGAAGTGCGTTTTCAGGACGATAAGAGAGTGTTCGACTGCGTTTATCACGGGGTAAAAAATGCCGTATCGCAGGAAAGTCATATAAAAGCCTCGTTTTCCGCGGCAAGGGTATACTTAAAACCGGACGCCGCCGGCAGTCAGGTGGAGATGAGCGCGGGAGGCTTTACGGTGTCGCGGGTTTTCGGTGAGTCCGAAACAGGCGGCGAAAACGTGTTTGAAAGCTCAAAGCCCGAACCGCCGCAAACGGAATTTGAGCAAAAGGACGGCGGCGCGGATGCTGAAATTGCCTTGCCAACCGATTGTCAGGGGCAAAGCCTTGCCGACCTTGACGTACTCGGAGAGGTCTACGGCGTATATGTGCTGATAAGGTACGGAGGCGGCTTTTACATAGCGGACAAGCACGCCGCGCACGAGCGGATTATATTCAACTCTCTCAAAAAAAATGCGGCTTTTACCGCCTCGCAGCTTATGATGCAAAGCGTTCTTGTGCGCCTTGGAGCTGATGAATACGCGGCGATAACGGAAAACCTGCCGCTCCTTTCGGACGCGGGTTATGACATAACGGATTTCGGGGATATGAGCGTATCGGTAAAATCGTGTCCCATAACGCTTTTGTCGGAGGATATCGAGTCGCTTGTATCCGAAATAGCCGCCCGCCTTGCCGCCGGCTCCAAAGAGCCGGTTCCCGAAAAACTTGATTGGATACACCACAGCACGGCTTGCCGCGCCGCAGTAAAATCGGGCGACTCCCTTTCGGAAGGGGAGCTTAAAGCGCTGATGGAAAAGGTTTTATCGGATAAAGACGTCAGATACTGCCCGCACGGCAGACCCATAATCATAGAGATAACCAAGAAGGAGCTTGAACGGCTTTTTATGAGAATAAAATGATGACGCAAAGTACGGAAAAAATTAAAATCATAGCGGTGACGGGACCCACGGCTTCCGGCAAGACGCGTTTGGGCGTGTCCCTTGCCGAGAGGTTTTCGGGCGAGATAATCTCCGCGGACTCTATGCAGATATACAAGGGAATGAACATCGCCACGGCGAAGCCTTCTTTGGAAGAAACGCGCGCGGTACGCCATCACCTTATAGATTTTCTCGACCCGGGCGAGAGCTTCTCCGTATCGGAGTTTATAAGGCTCGCAAACGATGCCGTAAACGATATAATGTCGAGAAATAAGTTTCCGATACTCGTCGGGGGGACGGGCTTGTACGCGGACTCCTTTTTATCTGGACGAACCTTTATAGAGTCCGCGCGCGATGAGGATATAAGAAAAACGCTCGGCAAAAGGTTAAAGGAGCAAGGGGCGTTAGAGCTGCTTTCGGAGCTTGAAAAAATCGACCCCGAGACCGCGGCGTCGCTGCACCCGAACAATACGAAAAGAATAATACGGGCGCTGGAAATGTATATGGTTACGGGCAAAACTCTTTCGGAGCAAAACGCGCTTTCCCATCGCTCGCCGTCAAGGTATGACCCGCTTTATATCGGGATAACTTTTAGAGACAGGGAAAAACTTTATAAAGGAATTGACAGAAGAGTCGACGAAATGCTGCGCCGCGGGCTTGTGGACGAGGCAAAGGAGTACTATTCAAAGGAAAAATCGGTTACGGCGGCAGCGGCGATAGGATATAAGGAATTGAAACCGTATTTAGACGGCGAAAAAACTCTTGAGGAGTGCGCACACTCGCTTAAAACAGCCACAAGGCGTTACGCAAAGCGGCAGACGACGTGGTTTAGGCGAAACGAAAAAATCAAGTGGTTTTACTGGGACGATTACGGTTGTTTTTCAGAGCTTGAAAACAAAGCCTGTGAAACGGTAAGGAAGTGGCTTGATGAAAAAGAATAAAAGGTCTGCGGGGTTAAAAACGGCGTTGGGCGTAATTGCCGCCGTGTTTCTTGCCGCGTATTTTATATATCAGTCAACGCTGATAAAAAAGGACGTATACGAGACGCAGACGGTTATGAAAACCGCGGACTGCGAGGTCTGCGCCGCCGAGGGTTATGTCGTGCGCGACGAGCGCTGCATTTACAGCGATTACGCGGGAACCGCGGTAACAATGGTCAAAAACGGAGAACGCGTGAGGAAGGGCGACACGGTCTGCCTCATTTTCAAAAACACGGCGGCGGCTGACGATTACGCGGCAATCACCTCTCTTGAAAAAGAAATCAACCGCTATGAACGCCTTTCCGGACAGGCGAATATCCAAACCTTTGACGTTTCGTCGATAAACGACAATATCAAAGAGAGGTTCGCGAAGCTTCAATCGGCGGCGGACAGCGGCAATCTCTGCTGTCTGTCCGATAGGATAGACAGTTTCAGGGACAGCGTTACCGCGCTGCAAATTGCGACGGGAACGAACTTTGCCTTCGGGGAGAAGTTAGCTTCTCTCAGAAATGAGCTTGCGCGCAAAAAGGCGTCCGGGCTGTCATACGAGGCGGTAACTGCCGACGGCGCCGGATATTTTTCGGGTTATATAGACGGATTTGAGAATACCGTGTCGGTTTCGGATATCGGCGGCATTTCAGTCGAGCTTCTTCAAACGGTTTTACAGGCTAAGCCGGCGCCCTTGCCTTCGAACGCCAAGGGCAAGCTGATAGGCGGGTTTAAATGGTATATTTTGTGTGCCGTTGAGAACAAATATTTCGGGGAAATAGAGGAAGGCGACACCATATATGTAAATATACCGCTGCAAAGTATAAGCAGGCTCCCCGTGAAGGTGTATTCGTTCGGAGGCAAGGGAGCGGAAAAAACCGTTATTGTTTTGGAGTGCAGCCTGATGAGCGAAAGTCTTTGCGCGCTGCGCTCGGTGGATTTACAGATTATAGTTCGCGAACATGAGGGGTATAAAATCAACCGCGAGGCAGTCAGGGTGATAGACGGCAGGCAGGGAGTCTTTGTTAAAACGGGCAATATAATAAGGTTTAGAAAAATAAACGTCGTATACTCTACGGACGGGTACGTTATTTCACAACCGCCGGAGGACGGCGCGTCCGGTTATGTAAGGCTGTATGACGAGGTCATTCTGAAAGGGGAGGATTTGTTTGACGGAAAGCTTATCGGCTGATAAAGGCTTTGAATATATTTCGGAAAATTTTATGCGCGTCAGGGAAAACATCGGGAGCGCGGCGATTAAATCGGGCAGAAGACCTGAGGATATCAAGCTGCTCGCGGTAACAAAGACCGTGGAACCGGCGCGCATAAATTACGCTATCGAAAAATGCAAAATAAAGCTATTGGGAGAGAATAAGGTGCAGGAGCTTCTCTCCAAGACGGAATATCTTAATCTTGAAGGCGTACAAAGGCATTTAATAGGGCATCTTCAAACGAATAAAGTGAAGAAGATAGTTCCCGAAGTGAGTATGCTTCAATCGGTGGACAGCGTCCGTTTGGCGTCGGAAATATCCCGCGTCTGTGAAGCGTCCGGCAGGATTATGGACGTTTTGCTTGAAGTCAATATAGGGGAGGAGCAAAGCAAGACCGGATTTAAAAAGGAAGAGTTGGAGGAAAGCGTCTGTCAGGCTGCCTCGCTTCACGGCGTTTGTGTGCGCGGGCTGATGTGTGTGCCGCCGATCTGCGAAAAAGCCTCGGAAATAAATAAATATTTTGAAAATATGTACCGTATCTTTGTTGACATTGGTGCGAAAAAATACGATAATATCTTTATGGACGTTTTATCTATGGGAATGTCGGGCGATTATGTTTACGCGATAGAAAACGGATCAAATTTAGTAAGAATAGGCTCCGCGATTTTCGGAGCGAGAATATATTAAGGAGTGAAAACGATGTCATTTATCGATAAAATCAAGGGGATTATCAATATTCCCGAGGACGAGTATTATGACGAGATGGAGCGAGAGGATTATATGACATACAAGCCCGCCGAGGAGGACGCTCCTTCGGGAAGGCAGCAGTCATACTCTTTGGCGAGACAGAGAAGAACCGCCGAGCCCGACGACCCGAACAAGGTTGTGAATATTCACGCCACGGCGAAGCTGCAGGTGGTTTTGGCTAAGCCCGAAAGGTTTGAGGACGCGAGGAGCATAGCCGATAATCTCAATGAAAAGAGAACCGTTGTATTAAACCTCGAAGCTGCCAACAGAGAAGTGGCGCGCCGTCTTGTGGATTTCTTGAGCGGCGTCGCCTACGCAAATCAGGGCGAGCTGAAAAAAGTCGCGAACAACACATTTATCATCACGCCTTATAACGTGGATGTGATGGGGGACCTGATTGACGAGCTTGAAAACACAGGGGTGTTTTTCTGACAGCGCTTTACCGTGGGCTTTTTGGGTGGGAGCCGCGGATTTTTGAAAGAGAGATGTGGGGGTTAACTATATGCTTACACCAATGCAGATAAGGGATAAAAGGTTTCAGTCCGCGGGCAGGAATTCATATAAATCCGACGATGTGGACGTGTTTTTTGACAGTGTTTCGGAGTCTTACGAGCAGATGTTCAAGGAGAACGCCGAGTTAGTAAAAAGAGTCAGCCTGCTCGCGGAGCGGCTCGACCAGTATAAAAAAGACGAGGACAGTATTAAATCAGCCGTTATAACCGCTCAGAAAGCGGCAAATAAAATAGAGCTGGAAGCGAAAGAGAGAGCCGAGCTGCTCGTCAAAGAATCCGAGGATATTCTTGCGGCCGCGAAGGCGGAGATTGATATCATTAAAAAGGATACGGGAGACGGCATCCGCGCAGAAATGGCGCAAACGCTTGAAAACGCGGAAAGCGAGGCGGACACACTGATAGAGGCGGCAAAGAAAAAGGCGGCCGAAATCATACTCGAAGCCGAGGACGCGGCGAAGAACGTCCAGGGGGCGGCAAACAGAACCGTAACGAGCGAGTCCATTTTGTTCGAGATGCTTAAAAAAGAGGTATCCGAATTTAAAAACGATTTACTGGCGAGATATAAAACGCATATAGAGTTAATATCGCAATTGCCTGAGCTTGCCGGTCAAATGGCACAGGAGGAGTCGCAAGCCGCGTCCGTAGGGGATGAAAAAGAGACGGACGCTCAGCCTTTGACGCACGGGGATGAGGACAAAGCGCCCGAATTTGAAGATACAGAGTCCGATATAGAGTTTATTGAAAGTAAAGACGAACCGCCGGAAGGCGTCTTATCGCTTGAGGAATTTATCAACGAGGGCGCGAAAGGATATGAAAGCGAAGTTCAGCGCGTCGCCGAAAAAGAAGAAGCTGTTGAGGACTCTGAAATTCCGCGCATCGCCGAAAAAGAAGAACTTGTTGAGGACGTTGAAATTCCGTTTGACAGATCTGCCGATAAGCTTGAATTTATTAAGGAAAAAGAGGACAGTGCCGCGGCTCTCGACGTCAACGATTTTATAAGCAGCTTCGAGGAAGCCGAACCGCGGGAGGATGTAGAGGAAAAACCGGCGGCTGAAACCATTTTTGACAGCCGTATCACAACGGGCTTTAAGCTGAAAAAGCCTGTGTTCAATACAGATAAAACGGAGGATACCGGCGGCGGGCCGGAGCAAACCGCCGACGGCGAGGATACTGCGCCGGATGGCGACAAGAGCCTGTTTTCGGACGATAAAAACGAAAATCTGAAAAAACGGTTTTCGGCTATCAGATTGAACGACGCAGCGGCAGACGCCACAAACGCCGATGTCGGCGGCGACGGCGACGGCGACGGCGGCGACGGTGAAGACGACGACGAGCCGCCTTCGCTCAGAAAGCTTTTCAAGAGGAAAAAATAACACAGGAGTTTTAATATTGTATTACCTGATAATAGCCGGCTTTCTCGCGGTGTCGGTATTTGCCGACCAGATGATTAAATACGCGGTTGTACAAAAGCTTGAGCCTATTCTCATATATGAGCTTATCCCCGGCGTGCTGCGCCTGAGGTATGTTGAGAATACGGGGGCGATATTCGGCTCGTTTTCAGGCTCTGTTCTAATTCTCACTGTTTTTTCGGCAATTCTCGTGGCGGCGACGCTTTTCCTTCTTATCAGTAAGCGCATCACCTCAAAATATGTGTCAGCGTGCCTTTTGATAATGTCGTCGGGAGGAGTGGGTAATTTGATTGACAGAATTCGGTTGGGCTATGTCATAGATTATTTGGAGCCCACGTTTTTTGATTTCGCCGTCTTTAACTTTGCGGACTGTCTTATAACAGTCGGCTCGTTTATGCTTATGCTTTATTTAGTCAGGGATTTGGTTTTGGACTCCAAAAAGAAAAAAAGCTTGCCGGAGCCGCAAAATGAGTAAGGAGATATTATTGGTAATCCCCCCCGAGCTTGACGGCGAAAGGGCGGACAGAGCCGTTGCGGCTCTTTTGCCGGAGCTTTCGCGCTCGCTTGCCTCGCGGTTTATTATTGACGGCAGAGTAACGGTAAACGCGAGCCCGCTTTCAAAAAGCCGCGTCATAAGAGCCGGAGATGAATTGAAAGTCGTCTTGCCCGCGCCCGTTTCGTTTTCCGCCGAAGCCGAGGATTTACCGCTTGATATCAGATATGAGGACGACGATTTGCTGGTCGTCAACAAGCCTCGGGGAATGGTGGTTCATCCCGCGGCGGGCAATTACGGGGGAACGCTTGTAAATGCGCTTATGTACCACCGCGCCGGAAACCTGTCCGAAATAAACGGCGCGAAACGGCCGGGCATCGTCCACAGGATAGACAAGGATACGAGCGGGCTTCTGATAGTCGCGAAGAATGATTTTGCGCATAAAAGCCTTGCGGCGCAAATAAAGGAGCATTCGTTCAAAAGGGAGTACAGAGCCGTGGTCACCGGAAACGTAAAGGATGACACAGGCACGGTTGACGCTCCCGTCGGCAGGAGCGAAAGGAACCGTAAAAAGCAGGCTGTCGGGGCTAAAAATTCAAGAAACGCAGTGACGCATTTCGAGGTGCTCGAAAGGCTTAGCGGATACACATATATGAAGCTCAGGCTCGAAACGGGGCGCACTCATCAGATAAGGGTTCATATGGCGTATCGGGGCAATCCCGTGGCGGGCGACACGGTCTACGGCGGGGCTAAGAATAAATGCGGGCTTGACGGTCAATGTCTTCACGCGTCGCTTGTGGGCTTTGTTCATCCGGTTACGGGCGAATATATCGAGGTTGTTTCAGAGCTTCCGGATTATTTTGAAAATTTCCTTAGGAGAATAAGATAGATGGAGAAAAAGGGTTTTAAGGACTGGCTCGTCATTTCCGATGTTGACGGAACGCTTAACGATAGGTACAGAAGGACTGTAAAAGCGAATATCGGCGCCATAGGCGAGTTTACGGATAACGGCGGAAATTTTACGATAGCCTCCGGCAGGAATTTGCAGTCCGCCTTAAAGATATATGACAGGCTCGGCGTAAAGACCCCTCTTATTTTTTTGAACGGCGCGGGGATATACGATAACGGGAGCAAAACCGTCATTTCGTTTCAGAGCGTCGGCGGCGCGGGTCAGGCGGCGGTTTTTGATATTTCGGAGCGTTATGCGTCCGCCGAGATAACGGTGCATACGCGCGATATGATATATCTTGTCAAGCCGCGGATATTCGGCAGAGCCTTCACGTTTCTTGACAGCCTCGACCATAAAATATGCGGCTCGCTGTTCGAGGTTCCGAGAGGGGATTGGGGAAAAGTAACAATTTTTGATAAGCCCAAGACGATAGAAAAAATCGGGCTTCTTGTAAACACCGGGTACAATTCCGCAATAAAAGCCGTTTTTACCTCAAGGTATACTCTTGAAATTACGGACACGCAAGCGGATAAGGGGCAGGCGGCAAAAAAGCTTGCCGAAGTCCTCGGAATAGATATGAGGCATACGGCGGCTGTCGGCGATTATTACAACGACCTTGATATGCTGGGCGCCGTCGCCGTTTCGGCGTGCTGCGCGAAGGCTCCGCCGAAGGTTAAAGCCGCTTGCGTATACTGTGCCTGCGGCGCCGATAAAGGCGCGGTGGCGGACTTCCTCGGATATCTTACTGAAAACTATATGGAAAAATAAATTGTAAATCGCAAACGGGCAACGGCAAGCCGCGGGAGGACTTTGTCCCCGCCTGTTTATAAAAATCTATCAAACGGAGGACAATTAAATGAACGATTTGGAAAAAAGAAAGCTAAAAGCTGTTGCCGTGAAGGTTCGTATGGGCGTTATCGAGGGAACATACAACGCTAAATCCGGTCATCCGGGAGGCTCGCTTTCGGCGGCGGACATCCTTACATATCTGTATTTTAAGGAGATGAACATAGACCCAAAAAATCCCCGAGACGAAAACCGCGACCGATTTGTGCTTTCAAAGGGTCACGCGGCGCCGGGGCTTTATTCGGTTATGGCTCAGAGAGGCTTCTTCCCCGAGGAGCTGCTGAAAACGCTTCGCAAACCCGATTCCGTACTCCAGGGTCATCCGAGTATGAAGGCGCTTGAGGGTATTGATATGAGCACGGGCTCGTTAGGTCAGGGTATTTCCGCGGCATGCGGAATGGCGCTCGGTCTTAAAATCAGGAACTCAAAAAGCCGCGTATACGCAATGCTCGGCGACGGCGAGCTTGAGGAGGGTCAGGTATGGGAGGCGGTTATGTACGCAGCCGCCAAGGGGCTTGACAACCTTGCCGCCGTTGTGGACAACAATAACCTGCAAATAGACGGTACGATAGAAGAGGTCAACTCCCCATACCCGATTGCCGAAAAGTTCGCCGCTTTCGGGTGGAATGTCATTGAGATTTGCGGACACAGCTTCGATGAAATAGAAAAGGCTTTTGACGGGGCGAGGGGGTTTAAGGGCAGACCCACCGTAATTGTCGCAAAAACCGTCAAGGGCAAGGACGTATCGTTTATGGAAAATCAGGTCGGCTGGCACGGTACCGCCCCTGATAAGGAGCAGTATGATACGGCTATGTCGGAGCTTGGCGAAAAACTGCGCGCTCTCAGGTAAAACAGGAAGGAAAGGTGATATAAATGGCTGATATAATAAAAAGCGCTACGCGTGAGGCTTACGGCAAGGCTCTTGTGGAGCTCGGCGAAAAGAACAAAAACATTCTGGTACTCGACAGCGACCTTTCGGCGGCTACAAAAACAGGCGCTTTTAAGAAGGCGTTTCCGGACAGGTTTTACAATACGGGGATTGCCGAATGTAATATGATGGGCATAGCGGCGGGACTCGCCGCAACCGGCTTTACGGTTTTCGCCAGCACGTTCGCGATGTTCGCCGCGGGAAGGGCGTTCGAGCAGGTCAGGAATACTGTCGCGTATCCCGCCCTTAACGTTAAAATAGGCGCGACTCATGCCGGTATCTCCGTAGGCGAGGACGGCGCGAGCCATCAGTGCTGCGAGGATATTGCGCTTATGCGCTCCATTCCGGGTATGGTAATAATAAACCCCGCGGACGACGTAGAGGCGCGCGCCGCCGTTTTCGCCGCCGCCGAGCATCAGGGACCCGTATATATGCGTTTCGGGCGTCTGGCGGTGCCGAGGATTTTTGACGAGAGCTATCAATTTGAAATCGGGAAAGCGAATATAATTAAAGAGGGCACGGACGTCACCGTAATAGCGACGGGTCTTATGGTAAATGAAGCGCACACAGCCGCCGAAATTCTTGAAGAGGAAGGTATATCGGTTGAACTTATCAATATGGCTACGATTAAGCCGCTTGATGAGAACGCCGTTATAAATTCCGCGAAAAAAACGGGAGCCGTCGTCACGGCGGAGGAGCACAGCGTATTGGGGGGACTCGGAAGCGCCGTGTGCGAGGTTTTGTCGCAAAGCTTTCCGGTACCCGTCATACGGGTGGGAGTCGAGGATGTTTTCGGAAAATCCGGTCCCGCCGCCGAGCTTCTTCACCTGTACGGGCTTGACGCCGCCAATATCGTGAAGAAGGCGAAGCTTGCCGTTTCCAAGAAGCAGTGAGCTGTTTTTTGCGTGATTTTGAAGGCGGTTAGGCATTATAACCTAATTTTACATAGAATATTCGGCAAAAAAGCGAGATGAAAAACAAAGTTTTTATTGAAAACATAAATCAGCTGTGTTATAATGCCAAGAGATAGGAGTTAAGCGCGGTATTTCCCGCGCCCTTAGAATAAAAAACGAGTAGGAGTTTTTACTATGGCTAATTGCCCGAAATGCGGTTACAGGCTCAGACTTATCGATTACAAGCCCGAGTGTCCTCAGTGCGGTGTAAACCTCATGTATTACAATATGGAGGAACGGTTAGCCGCAGACGCCGACAAGGCGGAGGCCGAGCATGTCAAGATGCAGCCGAGAGTCGACAGGCTCAAGGCCGCCACGATTGGCTCCAAGTATTCCATTATAAGGCTTATACTTATATTTGTGCCGCTTGGAATGCTGTTTCTTCCGCTAATTCAGGTATCCGCTCAAATTCCGTTTTCGTCTATAAATACTACAAACGTTTCAATTCTCACCCTCGTTACGGACGTTGTGGGGACGATGAATTTTGACATACTATTAAAACTGTTTTCATCCAATATGGTAGGAACGGCGTTTATCTGCTACACTTTGGCGATTGTATTTCTTCTGCTTGCCGCCGTTATATGTGTGCTCAACCTCGTGTTTGTTATGCTTTCCTGCTCCGTCAACAACAGAGGAATAAAGAGGAATATAGCTCTTTCGTCTCTCGGCGTCCTGTTTATGCTCGCAAGCATTATAAGCTACTCTGTTATGAACTCCAAATTCACATCATTGTTTGGCGACGTGTATGCGGGCAAGATATCGTTCGGTTCATTCCTTGTTATCCTCGGGTTCCTGCTTCTTATAGGGATTAACGTTTTATATGTTAAAAAGGGTGTTCAGGTAAAGTACACCGATGTTTCGGAATATCTTGAAAGAATTGGAAAAGGCTCTGTCATGAGCGATGAGGAAATCGCCGAACAAGCCGCAAAAGAGGCGGAAAAGGCAGCGGAAATAGAGGAAACCGCCGCAGCAGCCACCGAATAAGAAAGAAATGCGAGGGCGGACGGATATAATTCGTCCGCCTTATTATTTACGAAAGGGATGAGCTTTTTTTGAAAAGGGCGATAGCGTTTTCGGGAGGCGGTTCCAAAGGTAGCTATCAGGTTGGCGTATGGGGCGCCCTTAACGAATTCTGCTATGAATTCGATATTGCCGCGGGCGTTTCGATAGGCGCGATAAACGCGTGTTTTTACGTTCAGCAGGATTACGACCTGTGTAAAGACTTTTGGGAAAATATTACGGCTGACGACGTTATGGTGAACGGCATCAGGCTTGACAGAAAATTCATTTCCTTGGTGGAGGAAATGGCGTCGGTCAAACCCTTTTTAAAGGGTTATCTGACATATAAGGGAGCGGATATTACGCCTTTTTGCAAAAATTTGCAAAAAGTTGCCGTAGAGGACAGATTTTTTGAGTCCGATATAGATTACGCTTTGATTACGGTCAAATTTCCGTCGCTTTCGCCTGTTGAAATGACCAAAAAGGACATCACTTTGGGTATGCTTGCAAACTGGATAAACGCCTCGTGCGCGTGCTTCCCGATTTTTCCGATGGCTGTTATTGACGGTCAGTCATATATTGACGGCGGCTATTATGACAAGCTTCCGATAGCGTCGGCGTTCAGGCTTGGCGCGCAGGAGGTTTTCGCCGTTGACCTCAATTCGGAGCCGTATCACAGGGAATACCTTAACCATCCGTTTGTAAGGTACATATACCCTTCGCAGAGTCTCGGTACGTTTATGAGCTTTGAGCACGATGTCATAATGAGAAATATGAATATGGGATACCGTGACACATATAAGTTTTTCGGAAAGCTTTACGGTAAAAAATATTCGTTCAGAATAAAGGAAAATAAAAAAGAATATTACTCTCTTTTGGCATACCGTTTTATGGAGAGGCTTTCCGTTACGGAAACGCATGCGTGCTATACCGGACGGGTAATCAACAAAAGCGCCGTGTCCGCAAAGTGTACACAGCTGCTTTCAAGCCGCCTTTACTACGGAAACACTCTGACAGATTACCTTGCCGCCGCGTTTGAGGTGTGTGCCGATTTCCTGTATGAGGACAAGGGAGAAATCATTGACTTTGACGACTTTACGGAGTTTTTGCTTTCGGTTGTATCCCAATCGGGGTTTCGGTTTTCCTCGTCTGTCGAGGCGAATTCACAGGAGATAAAAAAGCTTGTAAGGAACTCAAACAAAAACCATAAGAGAGAGGTTTCGCCGTCTGCTGAGGAAATTCTGATAATGCTTTGCGTGTGTACGGTTTTATATGAATGAGGTGATTTGAAAAAGTGGGAAATGCTCCGTTTCCTATGGGACCGCCGCCCGGCGGGAGAGTTGATGAAAGCTTAAAGGAAAAGAAGCCGAAATCGGTAAAAGAAATCCCTTTGTATCTGAAAAATGTTTTCGGGAAATTCTTTTTCAGGCTTTTTTATATTTTCAGGCTCGTGTGGGATACGAAAAAGTGGGTTATGGCGGTGATGTCGCTGCTCTCGGTGTTAAGCGGAATTTTGCCCGTTTTATCGGCCTTTGTCGCCTCTCTGCTTATAAACGCGCTCGCGGCGGCCTATGTCGCGGGAGCACAGAGCTTTTCGGATAAATTCCCGCAAATAGCGGCGCTGCTCGTGTTACAGTTCGCCTGCATTTTCGCTCTTACCCTTACGAGCAATATCAACACCCTTGTAACGCGCATAACGGGCGAGCTTGTCGTAAATCATGTCAATGTAAAAATGATGTCAAAGGCGCAGTCGATAGACCTTAAAAGCTTCGACAATCCGGAATTTTACGCGAGGCTCGAAAACGCTTCAAGGGAAGCCGACAGAAGACCTGTGCAGATATTAAGCTCAGTATTTACGATAATCAGCACGCTTATCAGCGTGATATCGTTTATCGCGATTTTGTGGGCGGTAAGTCCAACGGCTCCTTTTATCGTGCTGGCGCTTGCCGTACCGTCGGGCATAATAAGCTTCGTGTTCAGAAAAAAGAATTTTCTTTATATGCGCAGACGCTCAAAAAACCGGCGGCAGCTTACTTATTACTCATCGCTTATGACGAATAAGGATTTAGTCAAGGAGGTACGCATATTCGGGCTTTCTGGCGAGCTCATAAAAAGATACGGCGACATATTCACCGTTTACTTTACGGGGCTTAAAAAGCTGTTTATAAACGAGGGCTCGTGGAATATCGGCATCGCCATGCTGTCTGCCGCCGCCAACTGTATCATATTTCTGTATGTTGCAAAAAAGGTTATGCTCGGCGAGATAATGGTAGGCGACTACTCGCTTTATACGGGCGCGCTCAACTCAATTTCCTCGGGTATAGCCGTTTTTATCGCCACCTCGTCGTCTATATATGAGGGGACGCTTTTTATAGACAACCTAATCGCCTTTATGGGCGAGGGAAAAACCGTTATCCCTGTTTTGCCAACAGGTATGGAAAAACCGAGAAAGCTCGTAAGGCACATAGGACATAGATTTGTATTTGAGAACGTGTCGTTCAGGTATCCCGGCACCTCGCGAGATGTAATAAAAAACGTAAGCTTCACGTTAAATCCGGGCGATACCGTCGTGCTGGTAGGCTTAAACGGGGCGGGTAAAACGACTCTTATCAAGCTTTTGACTCGCCTTTACGACCCGACGCAGGGCAGGATACTGCTTGACGGATATGACATAAGAGAGTATGCTGTTGAGGATTTATATTGCGCTATCGGCATCATATTTCAGGATTTCGGGAAATACGCCGTTACGGTGGGTGAGAATATCGCGTTCGGTCAGATTGACGAGCCGTACAAGGAAGACAGGATTAAAACCGCCGCGGTACAAAGCGGTTCGAGCGGTTTTATAGAGGAGCTTGCGCAAAAATACGACACGCCGCTCATGCGCTATTTTGAAGAGGACGGCGTTGAGCTTTCGGTAGGTCAGTGGCAGAAGCTTTCCGTGGCGAGGGCGTTTTACAGCAATTCGGACATTCTCATTCTTGACGAGCCGACGGCTTCTCTCGACGCCATTGCCGAACAGGAAATATACGCGCAGTTTGATACGCTGCGCAGGGATAAAACCACTGTTTTTGTGTCCCACAGGCTGTCAAGCGCCACCGCCGCCGATAAAATACTCGTTTTATCACAGGGGGCGCTTATCGAAGAGGGCAGACACAGCGAACTGATGGCACAAAAGGGAGAGTATTACAAACTGTTTTCCGCACAGGCGAAAAGGTATATTGAGAATGCCGATATTATCATAAAGGGAGAGGGTAGCGGTGGTAATAGGAATTGACAGCATCGAAATAGACAGCATTGAAAAATCAATGAACAGCGGCAGATTTCTTGAAAGGGTCTACGGCGCAAACGAGCTTGCGGAGCTTCAAAGCGTCGCCAAAAAGGCGCAGCGGTGCGCCGCGCTGTTCGCCGTCAAGGAAGCTTTTTCCAAGGCGTTAGGTACGGGTGTTCGCGGATTTTCACTCGCTGAGGTTGAAACGTTACACGAAAAAAACGGTAAACCGTATCTACATCTGTCGGGAAACGCCGCGAAAATAGCCGAGAATACGGGGTACGCCTTTGAGGTGAGCGTGACGCACACAAAAAGTACGGCGACCGCCGTAGTGATAGGGTATAAAGTTTGAAAGATAAATCGTTTCAAAACGAAATAAATTTCGTCGGAACTTTTGTCCTTTTACATCGTAGGTGAAGATGTAAATCGGCTTCGCCGAACGGACAAAACTTCCGCCTCGCAGCGAAAGGATGGTCATAATAATATGATTATTGATAAATTTGAGGCGCAAAAAATGCTGCCCAAGCGTATAGACAATTCACATAAGGGGACATACGGAACCGTGCTGATAATCGGCGGCAGCCGCAATATGCCGGGCGCTCCCTGTATTGCCGCTCTCGGAGCGTTAAAGAGCGGGGCGGGGCTTGTTAAAATTGCTTTTCCGGATACTGTCTACTGTGCTGTAACCGCTCACTTAACGGATTGTATATATCTGCCGCTTTATACTAATGAAAACGGAATGATTTCATCACGCTATCTTTCAGTGCTGACAGAAGAGATGAATAAAGCAAGCTCTATAATAATAGGCTGTGGCATGGGCGTATGCCCTGATACGGAAGCACTCGCGGAATATGTAATAGAAA